>NZ_JAAVWA010000051.1:0-23673 GCF_017355725.1 Anabaena sp. 54 | reverse complement strand
CCCTCTTCACTCTTGCCTCTTGCCTCTTGCCTTTTGCCTTGCCATAACGACAATTTTCAACGCTCACCTACTTAGAGGAAATTGGTCATCTAGAATCCAAAATCTAAAATCCAAAATTGCCATAAGTTTGGTTGAGAGTGGCTTCAATTGAACCTGAATTTTGGAATAACTTAATTAATTCATGAGATTTTGTTTTTTTCTCAGATAAAATTACTTTCAGTGAGGTTAAAAATTCTAGATCAGGATCATCTTTAAGGGCGATTTCAGCAACTTGTAAAAGTTTCTGAGAATTGGCAAAAACATCTTCATTTTCAAAGCCTGATTTTGCAGAAATTTGGTGTAAATTAGCATCAGGTATAATTGCTCTACCTGGTAAAGTTTCATCTAGTATTAAACCTTTTAATAAAGCTAATAAACCTGCATAAATAGCGAAATTATCACAACTATCACAAGCTTTAAATTCTATCCGTCCTACTTCTGAAGGAATGCGGGCAATTTTTGTTAAGGAAGGCACACTTTTGATTAATTCTTCCGTTTTATCCAAAAAAACTAATGTTGCGGATCTTTTCCCCGTTCTGATAAATGTCCTCACTGATAAACCTCCCCATAAACCACCATTATAAAAAGGAGAACTATAACTAAAAGGAATGATATAAGGACTGTAATAAGTTAACTTCTTCCCAATATCAATTAACCTTTCCGTAGATAAATTTGCTAGGGAAATATTTAAATCTGGTCCATAAGAAACCATATAAATATGAGCAGTTTGTTCATCTGGATAAGCTTGTAATTGCCTAATTTCAAAATCATTTAATGGAGGTTGTGGCTCAAACACGCAAGTATAGGGATTAAAGCTGGCTAAAACAGGTGAAAACCCAAAATTAGCAGCAACATCACTTAATAAAATAAAACTTGCGGTTAATTCATCAATTGCTCCTTGAATAGTAGGGTGGATAGTTGTTCTAATTTCGATGCCTTTAGCTACACAGTCAATTACTTCTTCAGAGTCATTAAATCTTTCAAAGCCCTCAATATACCAACGCTTTTTCTTAATCCCAGCATCACCAACTCTTAATTGTGGGTAATCAGTAGTATAGATAGGTAATTTGTCAACAATTTGCTGAAAATCTCCAAATTTTGTATTATGGAAATCTGCAAACTTTCCTTGATCATTGAGAAAAGCAACTTCATGTTCAATACCAAAGCAGAACATACTTTATACCTAATTAATGACAAATATAATCAATTATATCTATATTTTATGCCGTTGTGAATCAATACTGTTGAGTTCAGGCTAAAAAGTATTTATATCGTAGGTTGAGTTAACGCGAGGAAACTCAAAAAAATTCCTGCTCATGTTGGGTTAAGAGTCGCTCAACTCAAACTAAATTCCCTTTATTTTTGCCAATTAAATGTACAGAAATGTAGTTCTTTTCAAGGTAGTTTAAGATTATCTAATAAAAATTACAAGGCGTGAGTTTTTATGACAACTACTGCTCAAACTGCTTACAGTAGCGAACAAATTATTGCGTGGTTACGGGGATTACTGACCATTGCTTGGGCTGATGGTAACTTTGATACCCAAGAACAGGAATTAATTACTAATCTTACCAAAGATGAATTAGCCCCTGCTATTAACTGGGATTCTTTAGAGATAATTGAACCAGATGAATTAGCGGCTATATTAGGTAAAGGTACACCTGTAGCGGAAAATTTCTTGCGGACAGCGGTAATGGTAGCGATCGCTGATGGTATATACTCACCTAGTGAAGATGACCTACTTCAGCAATTGTGTCAAAAATTAGAACTGCAAGAGAGTTTACTCACAGCCTTACGTCATACCCTAGAAGATACCGCACAAACAACTGATTTCCCCCCTACTGGACTTCAATCCCCCCACCTAGACGCTTTAACTCCCTTGCGTCAATGGTTAGACGGGTTAGATATTCAAGACCCCAGAGTGGCGAAATTTTTGTGTAAGATGATTCCTTCCCAATGTCCCTTTGAAAGAGATGTAACCTTATTTGGCCGGAAAATAGTTCATATTCCGCCCCTGTGTAAAATTAACCCCCTTTATGAACAAATGGTAGGGTTACGCTTTCGCGCCCTTTCCTACCTAGCAGATGACTGTGGGGAAGATGTTACACCTTATATTTAAATTAGTTGTTAGTAGTCAATTGTTAGCGTGATTGACAACTGACAACTAACAACTGACAACTGACAACTGACTAATTATGCAATTTATAGACCAATCAGTAATTGAAGTAGAAGCAGGTAACGGAGGTGATGGTATTGTCGCTTTTCGTAGAGAAAAATATGTCCCAGCAGGTGGTCCATCTGGTGGGAATGGCGGAAAAGGCGGTTCAGTAATTTTTGTAGGTAATACTAATCTGCAAACCTTGTTAGATTTTCGATACAAGCATTTATTTAAGGCACAAAATGGAGAACGTGGCGGTCCAAATAATTGCACTGGTGCAGGTGGGAAAGATCTAATTGTTGAAGTTCCTTGTGGTACTTCTGTATATGATGCGGTAACGAGTGTTTTACTATGTGATATAGTTGAACCCGGACAAAGTTTTCGAGTCGCAGAAGGTGGCAAAGGTGGACTGGGAAATCAACATTTTTTGAGTAACCGCAACCGCGTTCCCGAATATGCCCTCCCTGGTTTAGAAGGGGAAAAAAAGGTATTACGTTTAGAGTTAAAATTGTTAGCAGAAGTCGGAATTATTGGTTTACCAAATGCGGGAAAATCAACTTTAATTTCTTCTTTATCTGCCGCACGTCCAAAAATCGCCGATTATCCCTTTACTACCTTAATTCCTAATTTGGGTGTAGTCAAAAAACCCACAGGTGATGGTACAGTTTTCGCTGATATTCCGGGTTTAATTGAAGGTGCTTCTCATGGTGCCGGTTTAGGTCATGATTTCTTGCGTCACATTGAACGGACAAGGGTTTTATTACACTTAATTGATGCCACAAGTGAAGATGTCATCGCTGATTTCCATACTATTCAAGAAGAACTTAAAGCCTATGGACGAGGTTTAGCTAAACGTCCACAAATTTTGGCATTAAATAAAATAGATGCTGTTGATAGAGAAACTGTTGATTTGGAGGCTTTAGCTACTCAATTAAATCATCTAGCTTTAGCACCAGTGTTCATAATTTCTGCCGTAACTCGCACCGGTTTAGAGCCAATGCTGCAAGAAATTTGGCGGATTTTAGATGAAATTAATGTGTTGGAAGCACAGGAAGTTGCAGTTGAATTGATAAGTTGATTTTGTCGAATACAGTAGCAAAAATTGTGTTAAGTAATTGAACAAAAATATTTACAGTCATTGCAAGCGAAGGGAAGCAATCACAACCCTTGGAATTGCTTCATTTCACTTCGTTCCATATGGCTAACGCCACGCAACGCTTACGCAATAACATTGTGTAATTAATTCTGTCTCACTACTTGCATGATTTCAAGCATAGGGATTAGTTTGAGAGTTCCAGAAATACTGGAACTCCTCGGAGTTTATACTCAAAACGGTTGGGACATGGACTTTTGCAAAATCACGAAAAACCTAGATTTGTAGGGGTTTAGCACTGCTAAACCCCTACCCGCTTAAATCAAATAATTAAGCCGTGTTGAGTATAGTTGATAGCATTATCGTTAAAAACCGCATGGATTTTGAGAACATACTTGAGAGGGTGTTTGAAAAGTTATGGTTGGTGTATTAAATATTTTTTACCCCTCCCTAACCCTCCCCTTTACAAGGGGAGGGAACTGGATTTTTATTGTTTCCCCCCTTTACAAGGGGAAAGGGGGTAGCAATGTGATGAAAATTACGGAATACCACTTTTAAAACATCCTCTGAGCAAATTCTCACAATTAATCCAGCTTTTCGGAGTTTTTTCTATTAATTGCCCATTCTACCTGTCGTAAAATCCCTCGTAACATTGCCACTTCTGTAGTTTGTAGATAAGCACGATTATATAAGTGGCGGAATTTTTCCATGCGACTAGCTGCGGTGTGGGGATAAAGATAACCAATAGAAAGCAACAAAGATTCTAATTGCTGATAGAATCCTTCCATAGCATCTAATGGGGCAATTTCTGAATCGGGTATATTCTGATCTGTAAATAAGTTAGTAGATTGTGATAATTCATAACAACAAATAGAAACCGCTGTAGCTAAATTCAAAGATGGATATTCGGGATTGGTAGGAATAAAAACTAATTTGTGGGCATAATTTAATTCTTCATTAGTTAATCCTCTATCTTCTCTACCAAAAATTAAAGCTACAGGCTTTTCTGCTTCTGCTAATAACCAGGGTAAAGCGGTGTGAGGGGTATCTAGGGGTAGTTCTCCACTGTATTCCCGTCCCATAGTAGCAACCGCACGGACACAGCCCTGTAAGGCTTGTGGTAATGTGTCTACTATGACCGCAGATTCTAAAATATCTTTACCATGAACTGCCATTTTTAAGGCATCATCTGATGTGCGATCGCATTGAGGATTGACTAATATTAGTTTAGATAAGCCAAAATTTTTCATAACTCTGGACACTGAACCGACATTCAATGGACCGGCTGGTTCTACTAAGACGATAATTACGTTGCTGGTACTGGTTTTTGGATCAATATTTTCTGTCATTGAATGAGTCTTTAAACTACAGTTATCCGTGCATTATGGCTAGATTTAGGTTTTACTCTAATTTCTACATCAATTTCAAAAGCATTGAGAAATCTAAACATTCTTTCTAGAGAAAAACCTGTAAGTCCTGGAATCTTTTGAAAATTTAGACATGACTTCAAATGTTTTTTCAGAGAAGATATTCTTTTGGTTTTGTTCACCTGCCATGATATTTTATAATTTAACTATGGATGTTTTCATGAAGTATTTAAAGAATTATACTCAAAACGGCTAGAAGCTGGACTTTTTTATCATACAAAGAACAAGTTGAAAGCCTCTCCCCGCACCTCTCCCTAACCCTCTCCTAAGAGGAGCCTAAGAGGAGAGGGAAAAGGAATAACATTTAATACTGGAGAGGTTTACCAGAGGGGTTTCATATTTGGTTAAACTATGAACCGTTTTCAATATAATGAACCACGAAGGAGCATTCGCGGAGCGTCCCGAAGGGATAGAACACGAAGGAAGAGAAAGAAGAAGAAGAGTTTCTCGTTCCCAGTTTCTGACTGGGAATGCCATCCTAGAGGTTCTACCTCCAGTTATAGTAGAGGCAGAGCCTCTCAACTGCATTCCCACCCAGAGCATGGGAACTAGAAAAAACTAGGGGAAAAATGGTGTAAAATCCTCAAATTTCTAGTTTTCGCTTTTATTTCTAAATTAAGTATGGTTTAATTTCAATATTTCCAGGATTTGAGGATTTACAGGATCTGATAGTAAATCAAATTAGATGCTTGTAGAATTAAAGAAGATTATGTTGAACAGATAGTCAGTAACCCAAGGCTAACATTACCCCAGAAATGGGAGTTGGTTTCCAGATTCCAATCAAAAATCTGGTTTCAATTTTAACATCCACAGCGGTTAAAACTGTGGTCAGTGAGCTTGTCTAACTGCTCGTGTCGCGGCTGGTGAGCTGCGTCGAACCATCCCTCTCAGTGTCTAAAGACACTGAGTTTCCCACTTACCGCGAGGTTTTATGACTGTTGAAAACACTATTGTAGAAAAAGTACGGATATTGTCACCAGAAAAACAACACCAAGTATTAGCCTTTATTCATCTACTGGAAAATGATGAATGGGAATTTTTATATCAAGGAAAATTTAAAGAATTACAGCAGGAAATTAGTCTAGGAATTGCAGCAGCTAATAGAGGTGAATTTGTAGATGCTGAAGAACTATTTTCAGGGTTAAGAAAAAAACTTCAACAAAAACGGACTCAGGCTGGAAAATGAGCAATATTTGTAAATTTACAGTTCCAGCCAGTCGAGACATTGAGAGTATAGTTGATTATATAGCAGACAATAGTAGTTTTGATGCAGCAGAAAGCCTTCTTAGCAAAATTAATAGTAAATGTGAAAGGTTAGGAATGTGAATTAAATAAGGTGCAAAAGTAGGGTGTGTTAGCGACAGCGTAACGCACCATTCCAGGTTACATCAGAATTGCAGGTTATTAAATTTGCGTTCCTTAGCAAAATTCCCTAGTATGGGACGTAGCCGTGATGAATTAGCAACTAATGTCCGCAGTTTTCCTGTTAGAGACTTCCAAATAAAAAAATGTCCCAAAACTGATGCAGAAATTCTCTCTCTGTGTACTCTGTGCCTCTGTGGTTCGTTTCTTAGGATAATTTATTTCTTGGAAGTCTCTTAATGATTACCTAATTTTTTATCGTCCCATTGAGGAAGGTATTGAAATTTTGCGTGTTGTTAGTGGTTATCGAGATTTAGAAGGTTTATTTTTAAAAGATGATGAGGATTTTTAATTATTGGTGTAAGTAGGTGAACACAATAAAACCAAACTGTGTAAAGAAATGTAAAATCGCCCAAACCCTTTTCACTCTTGCCTCTTGCCTCTTGCCTCTTGCCTTTTGCCTTGCCATAACGACAATTTTCAACGCTCACCTACTTAAACTAAATTCCAATTCACCAATCTAATTCTCCATTACATTCTTCTATCGGTGTTGCTAATCCTTCTTTAATTGATTCTCTCATCCCTGGAATAGAAAGAAGATAAAGAGTTTCTTGGATAGATTTCCAGTCTGCTTCAGATAATAAGACTGCGTTGCTATTGTCTCCTGAAATAACAATAGGTTGATGAGATTGATTAACTGAATCAATTAAATTCTGTAGTTGTTGTTGTGCTTGATTTATTGAAATCATACTCTTCTTTTTGAAACTATCTTATTATCATAAATAATAGCAGATAATTTAAAACCATGCCAGAATCAGGATATACGGTTACTGAGCGATCGCCTGCGTGGCGTAGCCATAGTTGAAGTACAGGATTTAAGGATTTACAGGATGTGATAGTTTAATTAATGAAATATAAAATTATCTGCGTTTATCTGCGTTTATCTGCGTTTAATGACCACCTCTTCCATCTGAATTGTGAATAAATAGATGGGTAGGCTAAAATTGTTTACAATAAAAGTCTATTTTTCCTGCATTAAATATTATGGCTAATCCCAAATCTGACAAAGGCTTTGTCTACCAAGAATTTGGTAACGGTAGTTCACCCGCACTGGAACGCGCTGTAGAACGGGGAATCCAAGACTTACCCCCCAATCAGCAAAATGTGCGAATCCAAGCTACTCGCGCGGGAAGAAAGGGGAAAACTGTCACGGTGATTACTGGTTTTCAAACGACACCGGAAACTTTAGCTACTTTATTAAAACAGTTAAAAGCCCAATGCGGCACAGGTGGAACTGTGAAAGATAATGAAATTGAAGTTCAGGGAGACCACAAACAGAAGATTTTAGAGATTTTGGTAAAATTGGGTTATAAAGCTAAAATCAGCGGTGGTTAAAAGGTGCGGTTGACCAAATTTTTCAGGAATCGTCACCACATTAGGTGATGTTAAGTCTAGAAACATTGAACATCTACAGGAGAATAACATGGATATGGATGTAGTCAGAATTATAGTTGCGATTTTTCTCCCACCTTTAGGAGTATTTTTGCAGGTCGGGTTTGGTAAGGATTTTTGGATTAATTTACTTTTGACAATCTTTGGTTTTTATATTCTGGGTATTGTTCACGCAGTGTGGATAATTGCGAAGAAATAATGATGTCAGAGAGATAGAGGAAACTGGACTATCTCTCTATTTCTTTCCCTAATTTTCAGCCCTTTAAAGAAGAAGCAGGATATGAAAATAAAGTATCCCATTAATTTTCACAAAGGTCTAACATTCGTTATCGTTTTAGGACTAATGGTTTTATACCATAATTTTACTATTGGAGCTTGGGTTTATCTTTCCCTTCATGGTACTTATGGTTTTCTTTGGTTACTAAAAGATAGGATATTTCCAGATAAGCAATGGGAGCAAGAAATTCCTACTTCCCAAGGAATTATTACCTTTGTTCTCCTTTGTTTGTACTGGGTAGCACCATTCATTCTCATTAGTAGTGGTACTGTTCCCCCTTTACCTTTAGTCGCTGCTGCTATTTCTTTAAATATTGCGGGTGTATTTTTACATTTTGCTAGTGATGCTCAAAAATACTATACACTGAAGTACAAAACTGGATTAATTACAGAAGGTTTTTTTGCTAAATGTCGTAATCCTAATTATTTGGGAGAAGTGTTGATTTATCTGGCTTTTGCTATGTTAAGTCAACATTGGCTATCTTTCTTGATTCTGGGGTTATTCATAGCCATGATATTTGTTCCCAATATGCGGAGAAAAGATCAATCTTTATCTCGATATCCTGAGTTTGCGGAATACAAAGAAAATTCTGGTTTGTTTTTTCCTAAGTTGTTTAATTCCAGAATTTCTCGGAACGAAGAAACTACAGCATAACGTCAATAATTTTGCTCACGACTAAACACACAATAAGATAACATTAGGTTTACAAATAGGAAGATTATGAACACTAAAGCTATCATTTTATCGGCAATTTTAGGAATTTCTACACCTGCAATTATTGATATGGCTATTCCTAGTCAAGCAATGGCTGTGCAAAAGTTTAACTATCCAAATAATACATTTAGTGATAAAGAGTGGACGGTGACTTTAAAGTTTACCAATAACTCCTATCAATACTATGGGAAGCATATTCCCAAAAATACTTCTATTAATTTATCTGGTGCTGTTGCTTCTGGTTCTCATGAACGTCAAATTTACACTTGGAATAATAATGGGACAAAATATCAAGTTGTTTGGAAACCAAATGATCCCAATTATATTCGTGTTCAGGTAATTGATAGAGGTAAGATCGTTTTGAATCGTCTACTCCAGGCTATACCCTAAGAGGTTGTTTGAAAAGTGCTATCCCGTAATTTTCATCACATTGTTACAAAAAAAGGGAACAGGGAACAGGGAACAGGGAACAGGGAACAGGGAACAGGGAACAGATAGGAAACACTCATTTGCTGAGTTTAGAACTTCAGTCAAGAAAAAGATGTTTTTAAAAGATGCGTAGCACGAAAAAAAACAGTGTCATTATTTCAATCTCATGTTTTTAAACATGAGTTTTTTCTGTTTCCTGTTGCTTCTTCCTCTGAACCCCCTTTCCCCTTAAGGGGGAAACAATAAAAATCCAGTTCCCTCCCCTTGATAAGGCTACGGTGTACACACAAGTT
This sequence comes from Anabaena sp. 54, assembly GCF_017355725.1. Taxonomy (NCBI): domain Bacteria; kingdom Bacillati; phylum Cyanobacteriota; class Cyanophyceae; order Nostocales; family Nostocaceae; genus Anabaena; species Anabaena sp. 54. The sequence goes on along the minus strand of NZ_JAAVWA010000051.1, from coordinate 14,429 downwards.
ATCGAATCACCATTATTCCTCAAATTACCCCACCCTAACCCTCCCCGATGCTTTGGGGAGGGAACTAATTTTTTTGGTTTTCCCCTAAAGCATCGGGGGATTAAGGGGGGTAATTTAACTTGTGTGTACACGATAGCCTTTATAAGGGGAGGGTTAGGGAGGGGTAAAATATTTGATACAGCAATCATGACTTTTCAAACACCCCCCTAAATGGTGAAATCTATATTTTTAACAATTTCTGTAGAGACGTTTTATGGAACATCTCTACATTATTTGCTTATTCCGCCCAAGCGATTAATCTGGGTTCATAAGGGCTAGAGAGGTATTGATTTCGAGGTAAGACACGCAAAGATAAACCTTGCAAACCAGAAGTTGTGTAGGTGATATTTGCGGTATAAAGACTGGAATTTTCTGGATCTTGTCCTTGATAATCCATGATTACAGGTACAGCATTGACGATATCACCGTTGGCATCAATAGAACCTTGATATAGTTCTACTTGCACATCATCATTTTTCAAAGTTGCTAAATCTACCTTAGCTTTCACCGCTACAGTTTGATTAACTTCAATGTCTGATGCTGCGGATACGTCAACATCTTTGATTTTGATGTTAAACCAGTGTTCACCTAATTTTGCTCTCCAGGCGGCTAATTCCTTGGCTGGGCTATAATTATCAACGGTGAGGGTATGATAGCGATCGCTCGCCGGGAAATAAGCTCTCATTGCATATTCTCGCACCATCCGGGCTGTATTAAAGAAAGGACAATTCAACCGAATCGCATCTTTCATTTTTGCTACCCAAGGACGAGGCAAACCATCACCATCACGATGATCATAGAATAGGGGAATAACTTCCTTTTCTAACAACTCATAGAGGGCGTTAGCTTCTATTTCATCTTGGTAATTAGGATCATCATAGTTTTCACCATGTCCTATTGCCCAACCAGTGCGAACATAGTCCGCTTCATCCCACCAACCATCAAGAACACTGAGATTTGGTAAACCATTCATAGCAGCTTTCATGCCACTTGTCCCAGAAGCTTCACGGGGACGACGGGGAGTATTTAACCAGATATCACAACCTGCTACCATTAAGCGGGCGATGTGAATATCGTAGTTAGGGACAAATACCACCTGTTTTTCTAAATGGTGTTCGCGGATAAAGCGGTTAATATCCCGAATTAATTCTTTACCAGGAATATCTTTAGGATGTGCTTTCCCAGCAATCACAAACTGCACCTTGCGGTGTTTGTTAGCGAGTAAAATCTTTTTAATTCTTTCCAAATCACGCATCCATAGAGTAGCGCGTTTGTAAGTAGCAAAACGACGGGCAAAGCCAATGGTAAAAACGTTAGGATCAAGCACCTCTTGTGCCTGAACAATATCAGAAGCAGAAGCACCGCGATCGCGCAAATGTTTGACTAAATGTTCTCGAACATACAACACCATATCCAAACGGCAGCGCTCGTGATTCCGCCATAACTCCTCATCGGGAATTGCATCCATGCGTTCCCACAATTGGCTATCAGGTGGTGCTGATGACCAATTTGGACCAAGATAGCGATCGTATAGCTCTTGCGTGGATTTACTTACACAACTGCGGGCATGGACACCGTTAGTAATAGCAGCAATTGGTACTTCTTCCACAGGAACTTTCTGCCACAAACCTTGGAACATCTGGCGGGAAACAACACCATGCAATTGTGCCACACCATTAGAGAATGTCGCCATCTTCAGTGCTAAAACTGCCATACTGAAAGGTGCAGACAAATCACCAGTATTTTCTCGTCCCAAACCTAAAAACTGCTCTTTCGGTAAACCAAAGATATCTGCATAGTAACCCAAATAATGCAACATCTTATCAGGAGCAAACAAGTCAATTCCCGCGGGAACTGGAGTGTGGGTAGTGAAAATATTACTAGAAGACACCACCTGTTTAGCTTCTCTGTAATTCAGTCCTTTTTCCTGAATCAGAATGCGAATGCGTTCTAAAGCCGAGAAAGCCGCATGACCTTCATTCATGTGGTAAGCAGTGACTTCATAGCCCAAGGCTTTGAGCATTTGCACCCCACCTATCCCCAGCATAATCTCCTGATGGATACGCATATCTATATCACCACCATACAACTGATCGGTGATATCGTGGTCATAAGCCTTATTCGGCTCAATATTAGTATCAAGCATATACAGGGGTACTGTCCCTACCTGAACACGCCACACACGTGCATATACCTTGCGTCCAGGATAATCTACCGCAATCCGTAATTCTGTACCATCGGGGTTGCGTTCCAAATGCAAGGGCATATTATGGAAATCATTGATGAGGTAGCGTTCCTGCTGCCAACCATCAGCATTAAGATACTGGGCAAAGTAGCCTTGTTGATATAATAAGCCCACACCCACCAAAGGTAATCCCAAATCACTCGCAGATTTCAGGTGATCTCCTGCGAGTACACCCAAACCACCTGAATAGATAGGTAAGCAATCTACTAACCCAAATTCAGCAGAAAAATAGGCGTAACATTCCTTCTGGTGCTGATTTCTTTGTTTTTTATACCAAGTATATTCCTGCAAATAATCTTCTAACTGCCGCGCTGCTCGGTCTACTTGCGCTAAAAAGCCTTCATCTTCAACAACTTCTAATAGTCGGCTTTGACTGATAGTTCCCAGCATCAATACTGGATTATGGTGGGTAGATTCCCATAAATCAGGATCTAAACGACGAAACAGGTCTTTGCTCTCCACATTCCAATCAAAATGGAGATTATAGGCTAGTTTCCGCAGGGGTTCTAGTCTGGATGGTAGTGAAGGAGATACATTAAAAGTACGAATTGGCTGCATAGTTTAGAAAAACTTTAAGTTCAGCTATGGATATTGTTTACTGTTTTTACCTAATATTGCCAACTCTTTATACCGTATTTGTCAACGTTTGATGACTTTGTTAAGAATTGGCAACTATTTAATTTCTAGAGATAAACATGAAACTAAAAGGTGTCCTGAGTCTACGGGGTTTCCTGATTTATGGCTAAAGTTTTAGTAAAATTTAATTATCTGCTGTGTATATAGGCAAAATAGCGATCGCAAAGTGCTGCTACAAGCAGGTTACAAAGCACTGTTACCAGTAGATCACTTCACAGTTTTGTCCAAACTTAATTAAAACAAATTAAATTTTATTCATTGAGTAAATCTAAATCAAAGATTCCCAACTTCTTTCACAAGTCAGGGATCTAAATATATTACAGCAAATTGCAGATTAATGAAGTACACGCTCTAAATTCAAAGCCGAACAGCAAGCCATTTTTACTCCTGAATTCTGCTGTATTTATTACCTTTGATAAAACTTGTTCACTCAATCAAAAATATGTTATGCTTAATAGCAATTGTTCCCAAACAATAATTCTGTAATTGAAAATGTAATTTAGTTACCCTATAAATCATTTGTGTGCAACATGATTAGAGCCGTATACTCTACAAGTTATTTACAAGAAAGCCGCCACAGCAGTCGTGGTAGTGCCTTCTTGTTTGCACCAATGGTGAATTTTAACATCATGGCAGATGTGGGAGACACTCCACCATAGTAGTTTTTATTTAAAAATAATCATCCCAATTGAATAAAAATCAAATTGTGACACAAAAGAAGTGATTCTAGCACTATTAATACCTACGGAAATTCATTGTTGTGAAAACACAAATATTTAAAGCCATTTGTGAAAAAATATGGCAAAAATCCGCTGGTAATTGATCTGCATGAATATTTCTGTATTCGTAGTTGCATTACCAACTGTCTCAACTTTCCCGATACAGTAAAAGTTGATATGTTTACCAAATTAATCTCATCAGTAGTTTGACAAAATTAACTTCAATCAGGTTATCAGAGAACAAAAAACAGGGTGTGTCATTAATTCTGTCCAATTACTTGCCCAGAGATTAACTGAGACTAACTACTGCTATGCACTGATATTAGCTAGTGAATTTATGCAACCCAGAAAAAGGTGATTAACGTTGCTGATTAATTCAATACAGGTGCATATAAAAATGAGGCTAAACTTAGATGAAATAACTTATTTAGACATCATTGCAAAACTGTTTAAATCGAGAGTTTTTCACTAATTGAGTACACAATTGACAACTGTAGGCAAACTTATGTATTGCCATAATTGGGAATTTTGCAGATATTTGGGGATTTTTAGGGATAAATTTGCTTGCTTCTAGTATCGAGGAAAATCATTTTTGATTTTCCTGAATTCCTTCTTGCCTAAAAATAATTGATTCACGAGAGATTTATCATGATTGACCAAAAATATTCTGCAAAAATTGAAAGATTTCAAGAACTATTAATAACTACTTTATTGGGAGATTTACCAACAATTGCAATGGGACCACAGCTAAGAAGATTGGTATATCAAAATATTTTTGGCAGTATGGGTAATGAAGTTTTTATTCAACATGGAGTAGAAATAACTGGAAGTTCATGTATTGAAATTGGGAACGGAGTGAATATCTTCAAGGGTGTGCGTTTAGATGCCAAAGGACATCAAAACAATAGAATGTATATTAGTAATCAAGTCACAATTGAGCGAAATGTAGATATCGGATGTATGGATAATACTTCTATATATATTGATGAAAATACTTATATAGCTCCTGGTGTGTGTATTGCTGGTCAGGGAGATATCCGCATTGGTAAAAACTGCCTGATAGCATCTCATTGTGGAATCTATGCTAATAATCATGTTTTTACAGACTTGTTGCTACCCATAAAACAGCAAGGTGTGACTCGTGACGGAATTACTATTGAAGATGACTGTTGGCTAGGACATGGTGTGACTGTATTAGATGGAGTTACCATTGGTGAAGGTAGCATTATTGGTGCAGGTGCAGTAGTCAATAAAGATATTCCCCCTTATTCCATTGCGGTAGGTGTACCAGCAAAAGTTATCAAACATCGTGTTGCCAATGTAATAGGTAATAAGTAATGGGTAATAGGTAATAGATATTTCCCCTACCTCCCCACTTCCCCTAACTCCCCTACTTCCCCTACCTCCCCCACTTCCCTTACTTCCCCTACCCCTTTTCCCTATTCCTTCGCAAAAAGAACAAGATATGGGTAAGATAAGTTAATTACTGTTTGGCAAACCCCTGGGAGTTAGTTCTATGTTGAGTTTAAAAATCGCTGTTTATATTGTTGTCGGTTTGTTTGTTAGCCTTTTCATATTCGGGTTTTTGTCTAATGACCCAGCCCGTAACCCTGGTCGTAGGGATGCAGAATAAATAGCCAATAACTTAACTCTGGTGGCTAGAAGGTAGAAACTGGCTAAGATGTGATTGAACACAAACAGCAGAAGTCCCACATCTCACTCTTAAGAGTGTGGGATGAATGCGCCTGTTGGTCAATGACAAATCAACATTTTCCGATTTAAGAGAATATATCCAATCTTCTACCAAAGATGTAATAGTTCTGTCTTTAGTGTCTAGCCCTTATGTTATCATAAAAACAGGTCGAAAGGAAACGAAAAACATGAGAACATCTTACCAATACCGATTAAAGCCAACAAAAAAACAAGCGGAAAAAATTGATAAAATACTAGATATGCTGCGTTGTCAGTACAATTATCAACTTGCTCAACGGTTTAATTGGTATGAAGCAAATCGCTCTCCTGTTGATAGATGTTCCGTTGTCGTTTGTCATTTACCAGAGTTAAAAGATAAACCTAATCGCTTTAGTCAGCAAGCATCATTAACCCAATTAAAAAAAGACCGACCTTGGTACAGAGATATTCATTCTCAAGTGCTACAAGAAGTTACTAAAAAAGTTGAATTAGCTTTTGATAGATGGTTGAAAGGTGATAGCAACGGCAAAAAATCTGGTAGACCTAGATTTAAAGCTGTTGGACAATACAAAACATTTACGTTTCCTCAATTCAAGCAACATCACTTTGTTAATCACAAGATTACGCTGTCTAAAATAGGAGATGTAAAGGTAATTGTTCATCGTCAAATCCCCGACGGGTTTGAGATTAAAACTGTATCTGTCACTAAAAAAGCAGACGGATATTATGTGACTCTAAGCCTTGATGACAAAACAGTTGCAACGATTAAACCTGATTTTAATGCTAATAATATCGTTGGTATTGATGTAGGTTTAATTGATTTTATTGTCACCTCAGACGATGAAAGAATTGCCGCCCCTAAGTTTTTGCGTAAAGCTGAACGTAAATTAAAATCTGCACAGCGTCGCGTCTCTCGTAGAAAAAAAGGATCTAATCGTCGTAAAAAAGCGATTAAAAAACTGGCTATTCAACACAAGAAAGTGTCAGATACCCGCAAAGATTTTCACTTTAAAACTGCAAACAATCTACTCAAAAAGTACGATGTTATTGCTGTGGAAAAGTTGAATATAAAAGGACTCGCTAGAACAAGATTGGCTAAAAGTATTAATGATGCTGGTTGGGGACAATTTATTTCGATACTAACAGTCAAAGCCGTAAATGCTGGACTAAAAGTAATCGCTGTAAATCCAAACGGTACAAGCCAAGAATGCTCTAGTTGCGATGCCCTGGGCTTGCCGAAGGGTGGTCATAAAGTTAAAAAGCCGCTATCCCAAAGAATGCACAATTGTCCTATCTGCCATACAAGTTTGTGCAGGGATCTAAATGCGGCTATAAATATCAAGAACCGTGGGACACACGGTCTTAAAGCTCAGTCAATGTCTTCATAGAAGAGTCGCTGAGAAGCCAACACTCACCCGTTCGCGCAAGCGTGCCGCAAGGCATAAGGGAGTGTGTGGAGTATGTCACCCTTCCGGCTATTTTTTGCTTTTTGGTCAGATTGAAAATATGTTTCATCCAGTATTACCGCCTCAGCTACCTCCAAGTATTGAATCTTTAAAACCTGTTGATGATGCTGCTTCTGTTCCTATTGTCAAGGTGAAAACTGATGAGCGAAAACTGATAATTGTTGGTAAAAATCAGGATGACAAATATCAATCAAATACCAGCATAGTCCAGGCAAATGTTGTTGAGAAGTCTTTTTCTCTGTTATCTCCACCGGAAAATTTAGCACCCAAGTCTTTACCTAGCTATCCTGAACAATCGGCAGTTTTAGCGGAAACATCTATCCCCCCAACTCAGCCTAGTAATGTGAATTTACAGGAATCGGGGGGGAAATTGCGGTTGTCTGTTGGTGATAAAAAACCTGCTGCACCAATCCAAAATATTATTGAATTCAAGCTTCGCAATCCCGAAAATCAAGAGTCTACACCTACGACTGTAGAATTTCCGCCGTCACCCCAACCGCCGACAGTAGAGAAGATTCCTGTGGGGAAAGGCAGAGTTGTGGAAGTAATTGCCGATCGCCAGGAGTATGATGAACAAAGGCGAGTTGTGACTGCTGATGGTAATGTTGTCGTCAGATTTGATGGGGCAGTAATTGATGCCGATACCCTACAAATTAATTTGGATAATTTGATTGCGGTGGGGGAAGGTAATGTGGTGTTAACTAGAGGTAATCAGGTACTCCAAGGACAACGGTTTACCTATAATTTTATTCAAGATAATGGGGATTTAGAAAACGGTAAAGGTGAACTTTATATCCCCACAGCAGGTACAGATTTTGCTTTTTCACCGACTCTACCTACAGATATTACAGCAGGGGGTGTATCTAGCCAGCCGTTAAGTAATCGCATTCGCGCTAATCAGCCGCTGACGAGTGTGAACAGTTCAGGGGGTATACAATTTGGCGCTAGTGGTCAATCAGACGCGCGAAATGTCCCTGCACCTAAGTCTGGGGGTACGGTGAAACGATTCAGGTTTGAAGCTCAACGGATTGAATTTTATCCGCGAGGTTTTCAAGCGCAAGATGTGAGAATTACTAATGATCCTTTTTCACCACCAGAATTAGAATTAAGAGCGGAGCAGGTAAATGTGACGCGGGAAGCGCCTTTGATAGATAAAGTTACTACCCAGCGTCAAAGGGTGGTTTTTGATCAAAAGGTTGTTATCCCTCTGCCTGTTAATAGTCGGACAATAGATCGTCGTCCACGTAAAGTAAATCCTACTATTGTTTCTCCTGGTTTTGATAAGGGTAAACGAGATGGTTTGTATTTAGAACGGGATTTTGAACCGATTAATGTTAATCAAAAACGTTGGACTATTACGCCCCAGTTTTATCTGCAAAGGGCTTTTAAGGATAGGGAGAATGTAGCCAGTTTATTTGGTGTGAAGACTAGGCTAAATGCTGTTTTTAGTCCGAAAACTATTTTGGAAGGTGCGGGGGAGTTAACTAGTTTTGATTTCAATCAGTTAGAAAATAACTTGCGCGGAAGTTTGCGGTTACGCCAAAATTTGGGTAATGTTAATCCTTATATATTGAGTTTAGAATCTATTTACCGCGATCGCCTATATAATGGTAGCCTTGGCTATCAAACTGTCCAAAGTAGTCTCGGTGGCATCATCAGTTCTCCTATTATTCCTTTAGGCAAAACCGGTATTAATCTTAGTTATCAAGGCGGCGCTCAATATATAGATGCAAATACTGACCGTCAAGATTTACTCTCACCAGGACGAAAAAACGATCGCATTTCTCTGGGTCGTTTACAAGGAACTGTGTCCTTGAGTGGTGGTATCAATTTGTGGCAAGGGCAACCATTGGCAGCTACAGCTAGTGAGGGATTAAAATATACCCCTACTCCTATCGTACCGTATTTGCAGGCGATCGCAGGTGTCACAGGAACTACTAGCTATTATAGTAGCAGTGATAACCAAACTACCTTAACTGGGACTATTGGCTTAGTAGGACAGATTGGTAACTTCTCTCGCCCTTACTTAGATTATACCGCCTTTAATCTCACCTACTCCCAAGGAACTAATAGCGGTTTATCACCCTTTCTTTTTGATCGTTCAGTGGATAACAGAGTCCTGAATGCAGGACTTTATCAGCAAATCTATGGATCACTTAAGTTAGGTTTGCAAACATCCATTAATCTAGATACAGGTAAAAGCACCAGCACTGATTACATAGTCGAATATAGCCGCCGCACCTACGGTATTACCCTGCGTTATAATCCGGTGCTAGAATTAGGCGGTTTTAGTATTCGCATTAGTGACTTTAATTGGACAGGTGGCACAGATCCATTTTCCAGTGGAGAAATTAAACCTGTTGTTGGTGGCGTAATCCGTCAAGATAATTAAAAATCCGTAGGGGCAACCCCCGTATTTGCCCAGCAATTCTCATTTTGAAAAAAATAAGGTTAGAATTGCGGATTATAAGCATTACGCGGGGAAAAAGGTCTGAATCACGGATTAGACGGATTGCGCTGATTTCACGGATTTTAGTAACTTTTATCGGACAAAAATATTTACAGTCATTGCGAGGGACGAGAAGCAATCAAGTTCACGAAGTGTGGCGTATCCCTGCGAACTGCTTGCAGCAGCGCTTCGCTATCGCCGGAGGCATCAGCCATAACCCAACATTATCAAGGATTTTGTTGGGTTTCGCTATCGCTCAACCCAACCTACATTTCCTTAACCGACAAGTATTGGAGTCTGACAGTACGCCTGTGTTAGCGAAGCGTACCGTAGGTCAAAATTGGCAAGAACATTTTCAAGGTATTTTACTAACAGAATCTATCAAACCCACACTACAAAAATACCACCCAGATGGTCAATATTGTATTGGACAGAATTTAGGTATCTATTGGAAAATGACGTACACTCCAGAATGCGGTGCAGAATTTCCAAAATGGTTTTATGTGCCTGACTCCTTTGCTTCTACCTGGGTTTTCCTAGTGTCGTAATGTAGATCACTGCTTCATCCATAGGGATACCTAAGACATTATTTACTTGGTCATCAAAAAAACCAGCGATGCCACTGACACCTAAGTTAAGACGAATGGCTGCTAAATTAAGCCTTTGTCCTAAAATACCTGCATCTAAGTGTAAATAACGGTAAACACGATCTCCATATTGAGCGATCGCATTTTTTAAATCAGCAGTATGAAATAATACTGCACCTGCATCTCTGCCTAATTCCTGTCCTAAACATAAGAAATGTAATTCTCGACGGAAATTTTTAAACCGAATTTGCCGTAATTCTTGGGCTTTAGGTGCGTAATAATAACAGCCTGGATCTAATCCTTGCACTCCAGAAACAGCTACAAATGTTTCTATTAAATTCAAATCAAAATAATCAGGGTGAGGATCTAAATTTTGGTCAATATAATTTTGGGGTTGATAAGTAAAATCAAGTAAAGCTTTCAATTCATCAAAACTTAAATCATCACCAGTATAAGCACGAGTTGAACGGCGTTTATAGATAGTATTCGATAAATCTGCTAAATCTTCTCCCCAATAAATTGGTGTAGTTCGAGTCGAAAATTTTTCACAAAAAGGGAAGTTATACTTATCTTCCAAAGACTTTTCTAGTTCCACATTTGGTAAATTTAACTTACTACTGTTATTCACTGGAATTTGAGTATTTATGTGAAAATATTTCAGCAATTCACCATCAGGAATAGATGGATAATTAGTTGCAGTTGTCGAAGGTAAAGCAGTCCGTCCTAGTGGTAAATTTTGGCGCACATCTAACAAATCTGCCAAAGCTAAAACAGCAGTTGTTCCTTCTTGTTCATGATCAATATAAAGTAATTCATTAACAGCCTCATCAGCAAAACCGCCAATTAAATGAGAGCGATAATCAGCAATATTACAAGCTAACTGAATATTACTTAAAAGATGCCCCGTATCCAGAAAAATCCGCCGATAAGCCCTGTCTTCATAACGCCAAGCCGAACGATAAAAAACCGCAGTTGTAATTATAGCTAATTGGGTACTTTCTAGGGAAGGATGCCAAAAACAAGCAGATTGTAAACTTTGCCAAACATCACTTTCCCAAAAGTGCATTAAAGAATGAGTTCGACATTGATAGCTATAAAGTCCCGGCGGTAATAATGGTGTCCCGCGAGAAACTAAATATACTTCAGCCGGATATAAGCCCCCCGCACTAGGCGCAGAACGTAAGTATACTGTATTACCCAAGGAAGGCATTTTTGCCGTGAGTCCATAACTGTGAAATAATAGTTGAGAAAGCCGCCACCACCATTTGGTATCTTGTTGATTGGCAACAGTTGCCGCTGTTTCTTGCAGATAAGGTTTGAGGTCAATGTCAGAGCCAATTTTATACTCTTTGAACGGTACTGGCTGTTTATTCCAGTCTAAATTACGACTTTTAGAAGCCAGGGTTTCAGGGTGGTACTTAGTCCGGTCGTGATAGTGTTGGGCAATGGATTGTTCTATTTCTGGCATAGTAATTTTAATATCCCATAGCAGGGAACAGGGAACAGGGAACAGGGAACAGGGAACAGAAAAGTTGAAAGTCTTTTGCTGTATGGCTTTGTAGATAACTTTTGTATCTTATTCAAGTGCATACCACTGTAGTGTATTCCTATTCTTGATTTTGACATTTATTAGTTCCATTAATTCGTGCTAATCAGTACAATCATCAAAATTAAAAATTAATCCCAAAAAAGTTATTTTTCTGGTAAAATTCCCTCTTCCCCTGTCCTGGAAAAGATTGACAAAATCATGCCTGTACGTCAAACTCTATCAACATCTGATATTCAACTTTCTTATTTAGAATGGAGTCAAGGTCAAGAACCATTACTGTTATTACATGGTATGGCTGATCATGCCTTGGTTTGGTCTAGTTTGGGAGATTATTTAGCAGCAAATTACCATATAGTTGCGCCAGATATGCGTGGTCATGGTGAGAGTAGTAAGCCAGAACAAGATTATAGCTTTGCCAGTGCGATCGCTGATTTGGAAGCATTAATGGACAAACTAGGATGGTCTGCGGCTCATATCGTCAGCCACTCCTGGACAGGGAAATTAGCCGCTATTTGGGCTAGAGAGAACCCAACCAGATTAAAAAGTATCACCTTAGTAGATCCCATTTTTATCTGGAAAATGCCCAGTTTCCTAAAAATCACATTTCCTCTCTTGTATCGTGTTTTACCCTTTCTGAAAAGCATGGGACCTTTTGCCAGTTACGACGAAGCTGAACAAAAAATTAAACAACTCAGTCAATATCAAAATTGGAGTTCTTTGCAACAGCAAGTTTTTCAAGCCGCAATTGAACAAAAACCCAACGGGACTTGGGGTAGCAAATTTACCATAGCCGCCCGTGACGGGATTTTTGACGCAGTTATGGAAGTACCAGGTTTTATTCACCCAATTGACACACCTGCCCTCTTTATACAACCAGAAAAAGGTGTAAACCGCCAAAATTGGCAAATTCAACCCTACAAAACCAACCTCAAGAACTTAAGTTTGTGTCAAGTTCCCGGAAATCATTGGCCATTTCTAAGCAACCCCACAGAATTTAATCAAACAGTTGCCACTTTTTTAGCATCACAAACATGAGATAATTTCAAATTAGTAATTGGTAATTGGTAATTGGTAGAAAGCAAAATTAAAGATACATATTTACCTCTTACCCCTATTCCCTATTCCCTATTCCCTATTCCCTGTTCCCTGTTCCCTGTTCCCTATTATGAGCCTTTGCATTAATCCAGTTTGTTCTCAACCTAACCATCCAGATAATGACGAAAACCGTTTTTGTCAAAGTTGTGGTTCTCAATTGGAATTGATAGGACGTTATCGAGTATTACGTTTATTAAGTGATAAAACTGGATTTGGCAAAATTTACGAAGCCTATCAACAAGACACCCCAAAAATCCTCAAAGTCCTCAAAGAAGAATTAACAAATGATAGTAAAGCCTTAGCACTATTTCAACAAGAAGCCAACGTTTTACAACAACTAAATCATCCTGGTATTCCGCAAACAGAAGGTTATTTTCCCTATCAAACCAGAAATAATCTCATCTTGCATTGTATGGTGATGGAAAAAATTGAAGGCCCAAATTTAGAACAATGGTTAAAACAACAACAAAACCGTCCCATTTCTCAAGCCCAAGCCATAGTCTGGTTAAAACAACTATTAGAAATATTAGATTTAGTTCATAACCAACAATACCTACATAGAGATATTAAACCATCAAATATCATGATTCGTCCAGATGGACAATTAGTATTAATTGACTTTGGTACAGCCAGAGAAATTACCAGAACCTATTTAGCCAATGGTGGAGGAATGACAGCAATTTCATCATCAGGTTATAGTCCCCCAGAACAAATGCAAGGACAAGCCATACCCCAATCAGATTTCTTTGCTTTAGGACGGACATTTGTATTTTTATTAACGGGATTTCCCCCCGAACAATTGTATGATCCTCATTTAGATGTTTTACAATGGCGACATCATGCCAATCATATTTCTCCATTATTATTAGATTTCATTGATTGGTTAATGTCAATGGCAGTCAATCAGCGTCCTAGCAATGCTGAAGAAATTTCTAGAAGATTAGCAGAAATTGAAGATAACCTCACAAAAAATACCTCCGGAACCGGGAATATTGGCGGGTTAGGAAAAACAAAAATAATTAATAACCCAACTACCAATAATACCGTTATTACCCCGCAAAAACAACCTGAAAAATTACCATTATTATCCTGGTTTGCAGCTTTAATAGTTTCTTTATTACTACTTTGGTGGGTATCATTAGCATTTAGAAATACCAAATTTGCGGCTTTACCTCCTGACTATGGACAAGCACCAGTTAAACAAGGCAAAGTTGATTATTTTCCCTATGAAGAAGGAAAAGATAGTCAAGGGAGAGTTGCCGAATTTAATATTGCGGTTTTATCAGTGGAATATAAATGGCAATTAGGCAGTACATATCAAATTAAATATAATGATCAAACTATTACCCTTGATTCCTTAAAATCTAATTTAGAACAAGAAGGAATTCAGAAAATTATGGAAAATCCCAGTGAGATTATTTCCGTAGGAACAGCTTCTTGCGAAGGTGATATTACCGCCGAACAAAGTCGCGCCTTAGAACGTTCTAAACAAATCCAATTATTAGGAAAAAAGATATTTAGTAGTACATCCAGTGTTAAAGGTTATCGCTTATTAAATCTGGGACAATTTCAGAGAAAAGATTGTCAAGTAAGCCTTGATTCAACAGCTTATCAACGCAGTATTATTATCATTGGTGTCAAAAAACAAGCTGAAGAGGTAATATTAGATGAAGCCTTAAGAGATAGATTAGAGAAAAAGCCTTTCGCTGATTTTAAATTAGAGGATTATTCTCTCGGTTCAATAGATAAATTTAAAACAGTACCTAGTAATTTATAGTAATTATCTATTGCTCACGAGGGAATAAGATAAAATTCTCTTATTTAACTCTTATTTAAATAGAGAACTCTCTGGTTCCCATGCTCCGCGTGGGAATACAGTTAAGAGGCTCTGCCTCAATTATAAGGGACTTCCAAATAAAAAAATACTCAACCACCTAACGCAAAAATCTCTC
>NZ_JAAVWA010000050.1:0-24573 GCF_017355725.1 Anabaena sp. 54 | reverse complement strand
CAAGAGGCAAGAGGCAAGAGGCAAGAGGCAAGAGGCAAGAGGCAAGAGGCAAGAGGCAAGAGGCAAGAGGCAAGAGGGAATTAATGGTTTTCGATAGAGTTTATTTCTTGTAGAGTCTGCCAACCGGCGTACCATTGGGAATTATCTTGTAATAATTTAGCATTTAACCAAAAGCGTACTTGAGGATCACAAGCTGCTACCATTTCCGCATATACCCATTTGCCCTGATTTTTGCGGTTAACAACCTGAAAATGTCGCCAACCATCAACTTTTTTTTGTGCAGTCCATTTAGAACCCAGCAAGTAAGGAAATTTTTGTTTTTTAGTCATTTGTTCGTTGTCAATGGTTAAGAACTTGCTTATCTTCCCTGTTCCCTGTTCCCTATTCCCTGTTCCCTGTAAAGTTTTATATCAGATATTTTATAATTTAATAAATATTTACTAATCCAGGAACAATGGTAACAAAAAGGGAAGCGATCGCTCATAAAATTTCTTTATTGCCAATTTTACGCCTGAATCAGAACACCCGATTTACCTGATCCCCAAATCTCACCTTTATTTTCAACCGACCGTTGACAATACTTTTCTGGCTGCACACACCGTAAATACCAGCAATATCGTCAAGGGTTACAAGAGTAAGCAAATATTATGGAATAAATAGATTTTTGTATATGGATTTTTTTTGTCTTTTGAAACTATTTTTATAAAAACAAAAGATTAAAACTTTAAAAAATAGAATTTTTAGTTCTTTAAGACTAATAAATGGCTTAATAGTTTATAAATAAAGTATTTAATCACTTAAATAGCTGATATCAGCATCTTTCAGATTCTGGTCCCCTTTCCTTTCCAGAGAATTTGCACAATAATGACACTCAAGCACCTCACACATCCCCGAATCAATGTAGATACAGGCAAATGTTTGAGCTAAGAGTTTGTAAAGAAACTATAAGAGAGGTACAACAATGAAACTAGCAGTTTACGGAAAAGGTGGAATCGGCAAATCTACAACCAGTTGTAATATCTCTGTAGCTCTGGCTAAACGAGGTAAAAAGGTCTTACAAATTGGCTGTGATCCCAAACATGACAGCACCTTTACCCTGACTGGGTTTTTGATTCCCACCATTATTGATACCTTGCAAGAAAAAGATTATCACTACGAAGATGTTTGGCCAGAGGATGTAATTTACAAAGGTTATGGCGGTGTTGATTGTGTTGAAGCAGGTGGACCTCCAGCCGGTGCCGGTTGTGGTGGCTATGTAGTTGGAGAAACAGTCAAATTATTAAAAGAACTTAATGCTTTTGATGAATACGATGTAATTTTATTTGATGTCCTTGGTGACGTTGTTTGTGGTGGCTTTGCCGCACCGTTAAATTATGCAGATTATTGCCTAATTGTTACAGATAATGGTTTTGATGCTCTATTTGCAGCCAACCGGATTGCTGCTTCCGTTCGGGAAAAAGCTCGGACTCACCCCTTGCGTTTAGCGGGATTAATCGGTAATCGTACCTCCAAGCGGGATTTAATTGATAAATATATAGAAGCCGTGCCTATGCCTGTTTTAGAGGTATTACCTTTAATTGAAGATATCCGCGTTTCCCGCGTCAAAGGCAAAACTTTATTTGAAATGGCAGAGTCAGATCCTTCTCTAAGCTACGTTTGCGACTACTACCTGAATATTGCTGATCAAATTCTCGCTCAACCCGAAGGTGTCGTTCCCAACGACTCTCCTGATCGTGAACTTTTTTCTCTATTGTCAGATTTTTATCTCAATCCAGTAAAAGTTAAAGCCACAAATGCTGAAGAGGAATTAGACTTGATGATTGTATAAAACATTTTACCTCTCAGGATGGACTTATGGCTTTCTTTGATAGTTTTACCGATTCGATCAAACAAAAGTGGCTGCAATTCTTTCAAGCCAATCGTGAATGGATTACGCTTCAAATGACAGTTGAATCAGTTTATACCCCCGATGGCGGCAAGCGTCCGTCTTCTTACCTCATCCTGGGAGTCATCAATGCTCTAGAACCAAAATTAGCCCAGCTAATGTTCCCCTTTGCCAAACTGAATCCAGATGCGGATATTTTAATTGAAGTTCTGGATTTGCATTTTGACCCTGATATTGCCCTTGGTAATCGTCTCAGCCCCACAGTAGAACCGGAAATGTACTCTCGTTCGTCGGCTGTGGTGGCAGATATGCCTGAATCAGAATCTTTCTCAGTCACTGGGATCAATCTGAATAATTTGGGAACCGAGACGCAAGCCACTTGCGCTATAGATAGAGATCATGAAGGTTTTGGTGGTATTTCTTTATCCGATGAAGGTGTTTCCCATCACTCAGAAGCATCATCCAGATTAGAAGCAATGGGTGATTTTGGTCATACCTCCTTTAATCCGATGTCTTTAAGTGATGAAGACGCTTTTGGAGAGATACCTGATAATGCTTTTGGGGAAATGACCGAAAATGCTTTTAGTGGACTGAATCTATCTGAAGATAATTCTTTGGATGAACTAAATACATCTGAAGAAAATGGATTTGATAATGTAGTTTCAGACATCTGGGGTGATGAAACTTCGCTGCATAATGGTGACGACAATTTGGAAGAACTACCATCTGAAGTTTTTAATGAATCAGAAATGGCTCGTCTCTTCCCTAACAATTAATTGTTGAAAGCAGAATTTAGGTGACAGGTGACAGGTGACAGGTGACAGGGAAGAAAGTAGGGGGAAATGAATAACCCAATCATCAATCACCAATCACCAATCACCAACCATCTACTTTCCAAGTTAAAAAAAATTAAAGGGAGAATATTAATATGACTGTTGCTCAACAGCCTGAAGCTTTAAATTTTGAATGTGAAACCGGAAATTATCACACTTTTTGTCCTATTAGCTGTGTGGCTTGGTTATATCAGAAAATTGAAGATAGTTTCTTTTTGGTAATTGGCACGAAAACCTGCGGTTACTTCCTCCAAAATGCTATGGGGGTGATGATTTTTGCTGAACCTCGCTATGCTATGGCTGAGTTGGAAGAGGGGGATATTTCGGCACAGTTGAATGATTATGAAGAATTAAAACGTTTGTGTGAACAAATTAAACGCGATCGCAATCCTAGTGTAATTGTCTGGATTGGTACTTGCACAACCGAAATTATTAAAACCGATTTGGAAGGTTTAGCACCTAAATTAGAAGCAGATTTAGGTATTCCCATTGTTGTCGCCCGTGCTAACGGACTCGACTACGCATTTACCCAAGGAGAAGACACTGTGTTAGCCGCTATGGCTCATCGTTGTCCTGAAAAGTCTCCAGTATCGGAAACTGAAAAAGGCGAGCGTAACGCCATTCAGAAGCTGATGAATTTTGGTAAGAAAAAAGAAGACATCGCTCAAGATGAATCTGAGTATGTAAATCATACACCTTTGGTGCTGTTTGGTTCTTTACCTGACCCAGTTGTCACCCAATTAACCTTGGAACTGAAAAAACAAGGTATCAAAGTTTCTGGGTGGCTACCGGCAAAACGGTTTACAGAATTACCTGTGATTGAAGAAGGGTATTATGTCGCTGGTGTCAATCCTTTCCTCAGCCGCACTGCTACAACTTTAATGCGTCGTCGCAAGTGTAAACTCATTGGCGCACCATTCCCCATTGGTCCTGATGGTACTCGCGCTTGGATTGAAAAAATCTGTTCTGTATTGGGAATTACTCCCCAGGGTTTAGATGAAAGAGAAGCGCAGATTTGGGAAAACTTAGAAGAATACGTGCAATTAATTCGCGGTAAATCTGTGTTTTTCATGGGTGATAATTTATTAGAAATTTCCTTAGCGCGGTTCTTGGTGCGTTGTGGTATGACTGTTCAAGAAATCGGCATTCCTTACATGGATAAACGCTATCAAGCTGCTGAATTAGCTTTGTTAGAAAAAACTTGTCAGGAAATGGGTTCACCTTTACCAACAATTGTTGAAAAGCCGGATAATTACAATCAAGTTCAACGCATTTATGAGTTAAAACCAGATTTGGTAATTACTGGTATGGCTCATGCTAATCCATTGGAAGCACGGGGTATTAATACTAAGTGGTCTGTGGAATTTACTTTTGCACAAATTCACGGTTTTGGTAATGCGCGTGATGTTTTGGAGTTGGTAACTCGTCCTTTAAGAAGGAATAATAATTTGAAGGATTTGGGTTGGGATAAGTTGGTAAGAGAGGAAGCGCAGGTTTAGATTTTGCGTTTTATTCGGCAATTTTAGGACGAGCTTTTTAGTTCGTCCTTTTTTTCACGCAGAGACGCAAAGAGAGGAGAAATGTTATAATTGGTAAGTTATGCTTTTGATTTAGTGGATAGAGCTATATGAACCATCAACTATATGAACAAGATTTTAATCTTTGGAGAGAAACTATCATTACACAAATCAAAGAAAAACATTTTCATGATGTTGATTGGGAACATTTATTATTAGAACTGGATGATATGGGTAAATCGGAAAAACGGTCTTTCTTGAGTAATTTAACAATTTTAATTGCTCACTTACTCAAGTTAACTGTTCAAGCTGATGCTCCTGAAATGATGAAAGGAAGTTGGTACAGTTCTATTACTGAACATCGTTTTAGAATTAAAAAAGATTTACAAGAAAATCCTTCTTTTAAAAATTATCTGCATGAAGTAATTTCTATAGCTTATGCTGATGCTAGAAAACTGGCAATTAAAGAAAGTAAAAATGCAAAATTGGGAGTGAGAAAACCAGATGAATCAGAATATCCTCTTGATTTACCTTTTAGTTTAGAACAGTTACTAGATGAGGATTTTTATGGAGATATGTTATAATACTAAGTAATTGGACAAAAATATTTACAGTCATTGCAGGGTAATGCTTTAATTCAGGTAAAACAGGCGATTTATGATTGTTTGAAAGCCAATAATTATGACCCAAAAACATTAAGTCATAATCGCCAAAGTCCTTATGTTTTAACTGAGGAAACGGGTATAAATTTAGCTTTGTTATTTCAGACGATTCAACCACTTTCTAAACCTGAAAGAATTGCTAATATTGCCCAAGGTATCAAAGCAATGAGTTATGAGGAATCCCATTACTGGTTTGCTAAGATTAGTAATGGGAAGCGTAGTCAAGCTTTAAAAGCGATTAGGGTATTATTAGGAGATTGAGGTTTGTTAACTGTTGACTGTGGTGTAAGTAGGTTGGCGTTGAAAATTGTCGTTATGGCAAGGCAAAAGGCAAGAGGCAAGAGTGAAGAGGGTTTGGGCGATTTTACGTTTCTTTACACAGTTTGGTTTTATTGTGTTCACCTACTTAATTAATTAAAGGTAATAAAGATGGCTTACAGTGATTTTAAATTAAGTGAAATTATCCAAAAATTTGAATTGACATTAAACGAAGTATCAGGATTATTTGGAGATGTTCCAGAGGAAGAATCTAGTGATTTACTAAGAACAATCCTCAAGGAAAATGTTGATTTAGCTGTTTCAATTAATACAGAAAAAGCCCGTTCTGAGATGATAATTAGTCCAATTTTACTGGAAGTAAGAAGAAAGTTAAATAATGAAATCAGTTTATTTTCTGGGGTGGATTTTAATGTAGATAATCAACAAGGGTTAAATGGTTTTTGCGATTTTCTGATTAGTCTTTCTAAAGAACAGCTTTTTGTCCGCGCACCTGTAATTACATTGGTAGAAAGTAAAAATGAAAACTTGAAATCCGGTTTGGCTCAATGTATAGCTGAAATGTTGGCTGCTCAATTATTTAATGAACAGAAACAAAATCAGATTAAAATTGTTTATGGTGCTGTAACTATCGGTACTATTTGGCAGTTTTTGAAGTTAGAAGATAAAGTAGTTTCTATTGATTTAACTGAATATTATATCAAGGATGTAAAAAAGATTTTAGGAATTTTAATCAGTGCAATTAAGCAGGAATAATTGTCTGAATCAGGATTTCCAGGATTAGAGGATGTACAGGATGGGTTTATTTGTGAGAATCAGGATTAAAGGATTTTGAGGATGTGGGTTTGTGTTTGATATTTTTTTGTCTGAATCAGGATTTCCAGGATTAGAGGATGTACAGGATGGGTTTATTTGTGAGAATCAGGATTAAAGGATTTTGAGGATGTGGGTGAATCTGCGTCAGAAGGGTTAAACTTGCAAAATTGTGGGGTATTAATCAATTATGATATGCCCTGGAATCCCATGCGTGTGGAACAAAGAATTGGCAGAATTGATAGAATTGGACAAAGGTATGAAACTGTCCGCATTCACAATTTTTATTATGATGGCACTGTAGAAGCAAAAGTTTATAGAAAATTGCGCGATCGCATTAACGCCTTTGCTACAGTTGTTGGTAATCTCCAACCCATTTTAGCTAAAGTTCCCACTTTCATTGAACAAGCTGCGATGAGTGCAGATCCAGAAGAAGAGGATGTGTTGATGTCTGAGTTTGACTCGGTATTAAACGCACCTCTCCGCCCAGGAATTGAAGCAATGGTAACAATGGATTTAGATGCTGATTTAGC
Source organism: Anabaena sp. 54 (assembly GCF_017355725.1). Taxonomy (NCBI): domain Bacteria; kingdom Bacillati; phylum Cyanobacteriota; class Cyanophyceae; order Nostocales; family Nostocaceae; genus Anabaena; species Anabaena sp. 54. The sequence continues at coordinate 18,054 of NZ_JAAVWA010000050.1, read as the reverse complement.
GGAAATTCAAAAGCCTATTCCACCCACTCCTTTTACACCAGAAAGCATTGAACATTTATTTACCACATCAACAATTTTAAAATCTACTGGGGTGATTTTTCAGCTAAAAGACGAAAAAACGTGGCTACTTACCTATAAAAACCGGGAATACATGATTACTTTTTACCCAGATATGTTTGATGAAATACCTTCTCTGAGATTAATGAATTTTGGAGAACCTTTGTTTGCGGAGTTTTTGCAGATGACACAAAACTTATAGATTTATCTGAAGAATAAACCCAATTTCCAGTTTTATACACCTTAAGCATCTCATTTTTTGGGTTTTAAGGCAATATTTCTGGAAATACCTCAGCTATTATATTACTTTGCTGAACACAACCTACGTAACCGCAAATGTAGAGAATTAAGAAGAGTTGCATCCTCTATAAATCATTGGGTTGATAATATAAAAGTCAGAACTAATTGACGAGAATTTCTAATTCTTGTGTCGTTTTTTAACACAGAAGGTAGGGAGGGTTCTTTCAGTTTTCAGTAGAAATTAAAGGGGGTATCTGTTATGAAAGAATACATGAGTATTTTAGAGGGATTAGTTGATCAGTTGACACTAGCGGCAATTTTAGAGATGCTAGAGCGAATATGCCATAAAAAAGCGGAAAATCTGAGAACTCACTGGAATGATGAAGAATCTGCAAAACTGTGGGATAAAGCAGCTAGACAGATAGAAAATATCAATGTTGATATTTAAATGTTACGAAAAAAAACTCCTAGTTGATGGTTATTTTCAGTTAATGGAAATAACCAACTTTTAATTTTGTGGATAGATAATTACCCCAAAAAGCCAGCGAGTAGTAGTGGTAATAGTATCAAAGCAGACCCAATTAGAACCAGGGTGGCTGGATCAATTTTAATGTGGTTCTTTTGTGGATTACGCATTTAGTGAAGTTCCGAAAAATAGTTATTTTAACACAATCTGAATTCAATAATTATCTGAGCAAAACTAATTTAAAATTTTGAGAACAAACAAAGATATCTGTATTCTTGGTTTGTTCCCTACCCCAAATATAGCATTTATTTTATTTACAATCATTCATGCGAATAAATATCTTGTGATAACAGCCTACTGCTTGTCCAAACCAAAGCCTATCTAAATTTCCCACACAGGCTTTTCCCAAAGACGTTCCTACAGGTTTGGGTAAATATCCTATGGGGGTATCTGTGGATAATTGGAAATGAGATTCTATATGGGTTATATTTTCTGGGTTCCATCCTACTTTTTGACGAAATTTCTGATCTATTTTATAATTAAAATTGATTTGACCATTATTTTCTTGGTTCCAAATTTTAGTTTGGACACTAAAACCAAATCTATTTTCACTAGCATCTAACCACAAATTGTCTATATTCTGTAAAGCTTCACAAGGAAAAGTTTCAATAGCTCTGGTACTTAACCAATTATTATTTTCTCTATTAGTAATTTTCAACATTACTGATTGTGTTTCTTTCGCAGCATCTTCCCAATTTTTAGCTTGTAAATATTGACTCAATTGAGTATAATTCTCTTGTCTATGCTGAGGATGCCAATAAATCCAATTTTGAATTTGATAGGATGAAAAAAAAGATAAAAATGGAATTAAGCATATTATAATTAATATCAAATATCTAGTTGTATAAGCAATAAATTGATGAATTTTTTGGTAATAGCGTTGATTGTTTGTTAGTATAGCCAGTAAATGGGAAATTTTTTTCATATCCTCATCTACAAATAGATATATGAGGAAAAATGGTAAACACAAAAATACCAAAGTGAGGATAAAATTCCCAACGGGATTATTAATAATTTCTGGTGTGAGAATAATTAGAGGTATTGTAAAATATACTAACGTCCATACCAAAAAAAGCTTGCAAATTAAAACAAGCAACTTCAACAAAAATTTATTAACTATCAAATATTTGATCATACTCTATATATTTTATGATTTACCTGCATCCGCTTTCAGATTTTATCTCATCTAATTTGATCATTACTTCGGCACAGCCTAACTATTACTATGAAGGAAAATGCCCCCAAACAGGGGAAATACTCAGATTACCCCGTACCCCTTTAGCGGAAGCTATAGCTAATAATCTGATGCAACAACTTGAGCAAAATCATCTTTATTCCCAGGAGGGAAAAATGTATGGTATTTTGTTGGTTGAATTACCCAATGGTGAACCAAGAGTTATTAAAGCATTTTCCGGTTTATTAAATGGTAATAGTATGCTTAAAGGTTGGGTTTCACCAATTCCTGGTAGGGAAGAAGTGGTTTTATTAGAAACTCAGACCTTAGCCAAGTTAGAAGCCATTAAACAAGAAATTATTAGCCTTGAGAAACTTTCAGAAAGAGAAGAATATAAAACTCTATCTGCTGAATATACTCAACAGTTACAGGCTCTTAGTTTACACCATTATCGTAGCAAACTACAACGACAGACACAACGTCAAGAATTTTGGCAAACTCTCACGGATGAATCTCTGAAAATTGCGCTGGAACAATTGGAAACAGAAAGTCGTCTACAAGGAATTGAACGTCGCCATCTTAAACGTCGTCAAAATGAAATTTTACAACCTTTACAGAAAATTATAACATCAGCAGATCAGAAAATTGCCGTACTAAAACAACAGCGTAAACAACTATCCCGACATTTACAAACAGAAATGCACGCTGCTTATAGCTTAACTAATTTTCAAGGACAATCTTTATCTCTACAGCAATTATTACCAACAGGAACACCAACTGGCACAGGAGAATGTTGCGCTCCTAAATTATTACATTATGCAGCTACTCATCAACTAAAACCTTTAGCAATGGCTGAATTTTGGTGGGGTAATTCTACTGTAGAGGATAAAATACAGGGAGAATTTTATGGCGCTTGTTTGGAAAGATGTCAGCCATTAATGGGATTTTTGCTATCAGGATTAAAGCCAAATCAAGTAGAAATAATTTATGAAGATGAATGGCTAATTGCTGTGAATAAATCATCAGGACTATTATCTGTTCCTGGTCGTTATTTTCATAATCAAGATAGTGTAATCAGTCGTTTACGTCATCTATATAATCAAGAAATAATCGCGGTACATCGTTTAGATCAAGATACTTCCGGGATTCTCTTAATAGCTAAAGATCCAGTTACTTATTCTCAAATAAGTAAACAATTCCAAAAAAGACAAGTATCTAAAGTTTATGAAGCTTTGCTGACAGGTTCTCTAGCTATTAATGAAGGTGAAATTAATTTACCTTTATGGGGAAATCCTGATCATCGTCCTTATCAAGAAGTGGATTTATCACGAGGTAAACCTAGTTTAACTCACTTCCGCGTTATGAACAGAGAAGGAGATTATACCCGTGTTGAATTTGTGCCTTTGACTGGACGGACTCATCAATTACGGGTTCATGCTGCTGATACAAGAGGACTGGGAATGGCAATTTTGGGGGATAAACTCTATGGTTATCATAGTGATACTGATAGATTATATCTGCACGCGAGAGAGTTGAGGTTTCAGCATCCTCATGTAGAAAAAATCTTCCACTTACAGGTAAAAACACCATTTTAATTATAATTAGGGCTTGCTGAAAAAGTGGAAAAAGCCTTAATTTGTAGGTTAGGTTGTGAAACGTGAGCGTTCGCGGAGCAATCAGCAGGATATCTGAATTTGCAAAAATATCTTGACAAACACTTTAGGTTTATTATATTATTTAATATAACGAGCGTTCGATATAGAAACGATAGCTGTTATGCCGAAATTCTTGTTATTTGAATTTTATTTTCCACCGTAAGTTTACTTTGACCCAACGTACAAATTAAAAGTAGCCTGCACTTTTGGATATGACTAATGAATGAAGATAAAAACAATAATTCTGATCAGAAAGAGCCTATTGTCCACCTTCAGAGAATAGCTGATATTATATTCGCACTGGCAATGGCAGAGTGCTTCTTAGCTCTTGATTTTCCTGAAAATCTGCAACAGCCCACAGACTCAGAAATTGTGGCATTTTTACTAGCTCAAATAAAACCACTCACTAGCTACGCGATCGCATTTGTGACTGTTGGTTTCTACTGGCTAGAACATATCAAGCAATTTAAATATTACAAACAAGCAGATACAATTCATATCTCACTCTATTTACTTGATCTGATGGGAATACTTCTGATTCCTTACTCTGACACCCTAGTTATTTATTTTCCAGAAAATGCTCTTGTGAAAATATGCTTTAGCGTCAATACTGCATTCATTGGATTGATATCATTTATTAACTGGAATTATGCGACTTATAAACACCGACTAATTGCCGATGATCTAAATAGTGAAATTATTATTTCTACAAGATGGAAAATCTTGATAGAGCCGATGTTTTCCTTATTAACAATAGGAGTTGCTATTATCGATCAAGGTTGGTGGGAATATGTCTGGTTTTTATTACCAATTCCTTATCTCTGGACAGAGAAGATATTTAGCAAGGGTGCTGTCAAAAATAATCAACAGGCTGACAATAATTATGAAAAATATCAGGACAAGGAGTAGCTAATCATCCCCAAATACTAAATATACTTCGTTTACTGTATCTTCGCCTTAATATTGACATCTTTAAGCTGACCGTCTTCCATATAAATAATACGGTCAGCAATATCCAAAATGCGGTTATCGTGGGTAACAAGCAAAATAGTACAGCCTTGTTCTTTAGCAAGTTTCTGCATCAATTCCACAACATCGCGGCCAGATTTTTTATCAAGTGCAGCGGTAGGTTCATCAGCTAAGACAATTTTAGGCTGGCTAACTAAAGCACGAGCGATAGCCACCCGTTGTTTTTGTCCACCAGAAAGATTTTCGGGGTAGTAACTGATACGATCTCCCAAACCAACAGATTCTAGCATGGCGATCGCTTTCTTGTTGATATCATGATTTAGATATTCATCATGCAATTCCAAGGACATCCGCACATTTTCTTGGGTAGTTAAAAAGGTCATCAGGTTGTGCGCCTGAAAAATATAACCTATTTGACGGCGCAATTTAGTTAACTGTTGTTTATTTGCTCCACATATTTCCTGTCCTAAAATTTTCAAACTACCTTCTTGAGCAGAACGCAAACCACCCATTAAAGTCAAAAGGGTAGTTTTACCTGAACCGGAAGGTCCAGTCATAATCACAATTTCACCAGGTTGAATATCCAAATTAATGTCAAATAATACTTGTTTACGTAGCATACCTGATCCAAAATAATGATTCAGGTTACGCACTGAAATTACAGGTTCGGAAACAGGGAATGAAGAATCAGTAGTAACTGATTTAATTGTATGAGTGCGGCCGATTGACGAAGCTATGGCAGTGAGGAACATTGTGACTCCAGCTGCTACAAATAATCCCGTCAAACTGAATTCTACTAACACTCCAGAAACACCTTGAGAGAAGGGATCAAGAGCTACCGCAGCGAACATTGTCAGTCCCATCATTCGTCCCTGCATATTTGAGGCTGTATTTTGTTGCAGCCAAGTCATGCCCAGTACAGTGACAGTACCACCTCCTATCCCCATCAAGGCAATTATTCCCGATGCTATCCAAAAGTCCTGGACAAATCCTAATGCTATTAGTCCCGCACCCAGACCATAGCACAGTAAAACAAGAGGGGTTTTGAGATTCTTAATTGCACTCATTTGACTGGCAACTAAGACACCAATTAATGCACCTATACCGTAAGCGGATTGTAGATAACCAAATGTTGTGGCATTACCTCCAAACTTTACATTATAGCGCTCTTCTTCTAGTCCAAAACGCTTTTTAGACATATCACCGATGATGATTTGTACACGATTTTCCCATCCTTGTAAGAGCTTGACATCGAACTTTCGCGCGGTTTTCTTGATTCGTTGAAGACCTGCTTCCTCTGCTTCCTCATTGGCTGCTCGAACTAAACAAGCAATATTTAGATCGGTACTGTCAAGGAGTTCTTTCAAGAAATAAGTACCGACAAACCCAGATGCTCCAGTTAGTAAGCAAGTTTTGGTTTGAGTGTTCTGGCTGAGATCAGCTTTGTGGTCACGATTACGGAGAAGATATTCTAAGGCATTTTCTATCTCCACATTAAGAGGTTGACTATGGGTAAGTCTCACTTTCAACGAGTCTTCATTAGAGATAACACGAGCTATGTCGTCAATCATCCCCAAGAAAGTATTGGCGTAGAAAAAAGCTTCTGTAGGAATTTGACAACCCAGTTCTGCTTCCAATATGCTATGAATCTCAATGATTTTCAAAGAGTCAATCCCATAAAAGAAGATAGACTTTTCTACATCGAAATCAACCATCCGCACTTCATATTTCTTAGTCAGAATCTGGATGAGACTGGTAAAGACCTTCAGGTGCATTGGACTCATGGAAGTTATGCGTTCAAAGGTCTTTTCAATGTTCAACATACTAATTCCTCCTGGGGATTGATTTGTAGATTTGTTTTGAGGCCATTTAGCTAAAGCATCGGTACAGCCTTGAAGAAACTCTTGCTTACACTGTTGTCTACGAATTTTGCCACTAGATGTTTTCGGGAGTTGCATATATCCTAAAAACACGATTTGGCGTAATTGGATCTCGAAGTTCTCTCCCACCGCGACAGAAATAGCTTCTACCAGTTCTTCCAAATAACCAGATCGCCGTAGATTGATGACACCAGCTTTTGTTAATTCAGCAAAAATCACCAAATCCTCTCCAGTCTGACCGGGAACACTGAAGGCCGCAACAGAACCGGAGCGAATATCAGGATGTGTTTCTTGAACACAAATCTCAATGTCTTGGGGATAGTAATTCACACCATTGATGATAATGATGTCTTTCATTCGGCCTGTAATGTATAGTTCGCCCTTCTCGTCAATAAAACCCAAGTCACCGGTACGGAGGTAAGTCTGATCATCATCTGGTAAAGAAACAAGAGTTTTTGCTGTGGCTTCTGGATGGTTGTAATAACCAGCCATTATGTTAGAGCCTGTACTCCAGATTTCCCCAACATGATTTGGGGGTAATACGCAATTTTTATCAGGATCGACGATATAAATTTTTTGGTCTAGCCAAGGGAAAGGGAAGCCACACCCGACAAAAACCTTTTCCTTACTTTTGTCGGTTGGCTCTTGAGCTATGTTTTGCTGACCCAATGTCATCCAGTCAACAGCTTTAAAAACTGGATCTTTATCAACGTATCCAGAAGATATGTAGACTGTAGCTTCAGCCATACCATAAGCAGGGAGGAACATCTTTGGCTTGAATCCGTTAACCGCGAACTTTTCTGAAAAATCCCATATAGTTTGTGGATTGATTGGTTCAGCGGCGTTAATTGCCATCCGTAGAGAAGATAAATCCAGTGTCTGTTGATCGCTGGGCTGGATTTTATCAACACATAGTTGATAGGCAAAGTTTGGTGCGCCTGTATATTCTGCCCGGTATTTAGTGATGGCACGTAGCCACTGTATTGGCTGGGAAGCGAAAGTTGATGGCGCAAGTAGGACACAATGAGCGCCACTATAGAGGCTACACAACAGATGGGCGACTAAACCGAGATCATGATAGTGTGGCAGCCAAGATACGAAGGTAGAATCAGAATTTGCCTGACTCATTGCCACAATCATCTCTAGGTTATTGAGACAATTGGCATGGCTGATCATCACACCTTTGGGTAGTGAAGTTGAGCCAGAAGTAAACTGCAAGAATGCGATCGCTGATCCATTGATCTCCGGTAAAGGTAAGTTCTGAGAGTTTGCCGGCTCAACAATCATGTCTGTTGGTACATAAATCAGATCCTTTGGCCAGTTTTCTTCCTTACTCAAAGTATCCCGAAAAGCTTGTTCATCCTTGCCAAGAAGTAGTATTGCTGAGGCTTCTGTGGCAGAAACAATATCTGAAATCTTCTTGTTGGAACGATTGCGTTTTGGGATATGGATAGGTGCAGGTAAGAACCCCAGCATAAAGGCAACCGAAGAATGCAACTATAAATTCAATTCCTGGTGGATAAAGTAAAATCGCATTACGTGATTGTAGTCCTTCAGACAATAATCTTTGAGCTATATTAATCACCTGGGAATACATATCCCCGTAGGTAATATAACTATCTTCTGCACCGTTAATATCGAGCATTGTATAAGCCCTACGGTTAGGTTGTACCTTAGCTCGGTAGGTAAGTAACTGATCTAATGTATTCAAGGCTTTAAATTCTATCATCTAAGTAAAACCCTATGACTTATGTATCAACAAAAATCATGAACAATAAATTTGAGATTTTCAGACACTACAGTGTGATTTTTTCACAATTAGTAAGAGATTATAGTCATTTGCATTCGGTTGTAGCATAGCATTAGCTCAAATTATTTGTATACAACGGGTGTATTTGAATATGATATTATTATCATAGATATCTATGTATTACTTAACCTATCATTATATATGACTTAACTACTGTAAAGGTTCACTATAATGTGCATAAACTAAAATCCTTCATTTCAGGTTTTTAGCGATTAACTTCCGATCAATAGTGATAGCGAAGTGCTGCTGCAAGCAGTTCGCTCAAAAAGCATCACAAAATCACGTTGAAATGCCCGAAACCCATACCTCATGGTTGAGCTTGTCAATGCGTAAATCCTATTGAATTAGGATATCTGAATTTGTAAAGATATCTTGACAAACACTTTAGGTTTATTATATTATTTAATATAACGAGCGTTCGATATAGAGACGATAGCTGTTATGCCGAAAATTGTTAATCATGAACAATACCGTAAAGAATTACTCAATCAATGTTTTGATTTGTTTGCTGAAAAAGGCTATGCAGCGATTACTATGCGGCAGATTTCTGCGAGTTTAAAGGTTTCCACAGGTACGCTATATCATTATTTTCCCAACAAACAAGCTTTGTTTGAGCAATTGGTGGAAGAAATTAGTCAGCAGGATATCATTACAGCTTTAACAGAATTTGGAGAAAAAAATAACTTATTAGAATTGATGGAAGCTTTAGGTCAATATCTTGTTAAAAATGAGGATTACCTAATTAAATGGACTTATTTGTGGGTTGATTTTTGCCAACATCAAGACTCAAAAATAATGCTAACCAATAGCACTGTTTTTAAACGGGCTAATCAACGATGTCAGCAGTTAGCCTGTGATTTATTAGGTGTTCCAGATGTAGTATTAGCATCTTTTGTTTTGAGTTTTGTGAATGGTGTGGTTTTAGAGAAATTGTGGGGTAATGAGAACATTGATTTTCCTGAACAGTGTAAACTTTTGGGAAAAATGATTACAGCATATTTACAGCAAAAAGTCCAGGTTGAAATTAAATAATTAACTGGCAGTAAATACCGATAAATTTATTTTGTGGTTAGGTAGTGAAAATGAGTTATAAACTGTCGTTCAAGTCCCCAAGTCCAGGTTTGATTGGTTTAATGGTTGCGGCTACTACGATTCCATTAGGAATTGTTATTTATGGAGTTTCTAGTTTTGGACAATTGGGTAAAACTTCTGTCACAGAATCAAAATCAATTGTCCCTGCTCCTCAAATAGTTACCGCTTTAGGAAGACTAGAACCAGAAACGGAAATAATTAAGTTATCTGCACCTTTAGCATTGGATGGCGATCGCATTTCTGAACTATTAGTTAAAGAAGGTGATAATGTTAAAATCGGACAAGTAATTGCTATTTTACAATCCCGTGATCTATTAAAAAAATCTGTGATTCAATCCCAGCAACAAGTGAAAGTTGCTAAAGCTAAACTCGCACAAATTAAAGCTGGGGCTAAATCAGGAGAAATTCAAGAACAGTCAGCAATTGTGGAGAGAATTAAGGCACAATATGCAGGAGATCAACAATCCCAACAGGAAAATATTGCCCGCATATCAGCCCAATGGGAAGGTGATAGAATTGCCCAAACAGCAACTATTAATAAACTAACCGCAGAACTCAAAAATGCCGAATCAGAATATAAACGCTATGAAAAGTTATTTTCTGAAGGGGCAATTTCTAATTCTGTAATTGATGGTAAACGTTTAAATGTAGAAACTGCTAAACAGACATTAAGTGAATCTCAAGCTATTCTCAACCGCATTAATACTACAGCCAATAAACAATTAGCAGAAGCTAAAGTTGCTCTCAATCGGATTAATGCTACTAGTAATAAACAAATTAATGAATCTCAAGGTAAACTCAATAGTATTGCTGAAGTTCGTCCTGTAGATGTGCAGTTAGCACAAACAGAAATTGAAAGTGCGATCGCTAATCTAAACAGGGCAAAAACTGAACTAGAAGCAGCTTATATTCGCGCCCCTATGACGGGACAAATTATCAAAATTCATACTCGCGTCGGTGAAAAAATTGGTGATGAAGGGATTGCTGACTTTGCCCAAACTAACGCAATGATGGCAGTAGCAGAAGTTTATCAAACTGATATTAGTAAGATAAAATTAGGACAAAAAGCCATAATTACCAGTCAAGGATTTACAGGAGAATTACAAGGTACAGTCCAGCAAATTGGTTTACAAGTCAAACGCCAAAATATTTTTGGTGATCAACCAGGAGAAAATTTAGACAGTCGCATTGTCGAAGTAAAAATTCTCCTCAATCCTGAAGATAGTAAAAAAGTTTCCGGCTTAACTAATTTACAAGTGCAAACAGCAATTAAATTGTAATTAATTTCTCATCAAGATGCATAAAAAAACTCATGATTAATAAAATCTTTCGGAAAACGCCCCTAGCTTGGCGACAATTAATGAAGGAAAAAACCCGGCTAGTGGTTGCAGTTGCGGGAATTACCTTCGCAGATATGCTGATATTTATTCAGATGGGTTTTGAAAGTGCATTATTTGATTCTGCTATTCAACCTCATCGCAATTTACAAGCAGATTTAGTAGTAACAAATCCTCAATTTCAAACCCTATTTTCAGTCAAAAGCTTTTCTAGAGAAAGACTTTATCAAGCATTAAGTTACAACGGTGTAAAATCAGTCAGTTCTATTTACATTAGTACCGGACAATGGCGCAATCCTCAAACTAAAATAGATCGATCTATCTTAGTTTGGGGTCTAGATCCATCTGCACCTGGTTTAAAGTTTCCTGAACTGCAAGCAAAGAAAGATGATCTTAAACAATTGAATCAAGTTATATTTGATGAAGCTGGTCGTCCAGAATATGGAGAAATTGGCAGTACTTTTCGAGCAACTGGGAAGTTTAACGCCGAATTAAGCGGCAAAAATGTCAGTGTTAAGGGTTTATTCCAAAATGGTGCTTCCTTTGCTGCTGATGGTAATGTCGTCACTAGTGATTCTACGTTTTTACAATTATTTCCTACTCGCAAAGCTGATCAAATTGAAGTTGGGTTAATTACTCTTCAACCCGATGCTGATCTTGAAAAAGTCAAAGCACAACTACAAATAGGACTAAATCCAGATCCTAAAAATCCCTTTGTTGAAGTTGGTACTCCCGAAACATTTGCCCAAAAAGAAAAAACTTATTGGGCTAATGGGACAGGGATTGGGTTTATTTTTAGTTTGGGTGTAATAGTCGGTTTTATTGTTGGTATTGTCATTGTTTATCAAGTGCTATATTCTGATGTTTCTGATCATTTACCAGAATACGCTACTCTCAAAGCAATGGGTTACACTGATAATTATCTATTGCGAGTTTTATTACAAGAAGCATTGTTTTTAGCTGCATTGGGTTATTTACCTGCATTTTTCCTATCTTTTGGGTTATATCAAGTTACATTTGCCGCAACTCTTTTACCAATATATATGAAGGTAGATCGGGCAATTAATGTTTTTTTCTTAACAGTAATTATGTGTACTGTTTCTGGCGCAATAGCGATGCGAAAACTCCGTTCTGCTGATCCGGCGGATATTTTTTAAACTGACTCACGCAAAGGCGCAAAGGCGCAAAGGGAAGGAACTATGTCATTGGAAGTTACAACTATTGCTTCTGAAGTTATTTCTAGTTCAGAAACAGTTATTTCTGTTAGTAATCTCAATCATTATTTTGGTAAAGGTGCGCTACAAAAACAAGTCTTAGTTGATATTAATTTAGAGATTAAGGCGGGAGAAATTGTGATTATGACTGGTCCTTCGGGTTCAGGCAAAACTACCCTATTATCATTAATGGGGGGTTTACGTTCTGCCCAAAATGGTAGTTTGCAAATATTAGGACAGGAAATGTCTGGTGCAAAAAAAGGGCAATTAACTAAATTACGTCGCCAAATTGGTTATATTTTTCAAGCACATAATTTGATGAGTTTTTTAACAGCCAAAGAAAATGTGCGGATGTCTTTGGAGTTACATGAACATCATCTCAATGGCGATATTAATGCTAAAGCTACAGCAATGTTAGAACACGTCGGTTTAGGAGAACGGGTTAATTACTATCCAGAGAATTTATCCGGTGGACAAAAACAACGGGTAGCGATCGCCCGCGCTTTAGTTAGTCATCCCAAAATAGTCTTAGCAGACGAACCGACAGCTTCATTAGATAAACAATCGGGACGTGATGTGGTGGAATTAATGCAAATGTTAGCCAAAGAACAAAACTGTACTATCTTATTAGTCACCCATGATAACCGCATTCTGGATATAGCTGATCGGATTATTTACATGGAAGATGGACAATTAAAAAGTGATGGAATAGATATGGGAGTCAAAGTAAATTGACACTTATTTATAATGAATAATAACACAGTCGCAATTTCAATATTGAATCAATAAACTTGCAACAAATGAGAATTGATAACTTATCCAATTAATGGCAAAATTCTCTGTAATTCTCCACAAGCAGCTTTTAAAGAAGGTGGTGCATTCTCATCCAAATTACCTTGAGAACACTGGTTGACTAATTGCTCAACATAGGGTTTGCAAATAGACTCATTTTTGTCGAATTTTGGATATGGCTTTTCAGCTTGTTCATCAACATTTGTACCTTGTAAATAATATATCCAAGTTTCAATATTTCTTTTAGGAACAAAAATTGCTATGGCTTCACTAGGTTGACGAAGTTGTTGTGAATTTTCTATAAGTGCATCATCTAATTGCTTTAGTCTTTCTTCGACTGTTTTTTTATCTGCATCAATTAAAACAATGAGCATTCCTGAAAGATAATTTTTGCTACGATATGCTTTGACTTCTTTAGGATAATTATCTCTAACGAACTGCTCACCTGCTCCTTCTAGACAGATTTTAGGTTTAATATTTCCAGTAAATCCTCTTTTTTTGAGGAAATGACGAGCAAAAACTTCTTGTTGTCTATCCTCACACAAAATGACAATCTGCACTCTCCGCTGGCTCATTATAACCATCCCCGCGCAATCAGTTCTGAAATCTTTAATCCTGAATCATCAGCTTCTTCATTACTGATTTTTCTCACTCTTACAGGTGCATTACTTTGACGTTCAAACCAGTAACCTATTGGTGACGCTAAAAGATAATTAATACATTCGGGATGATGTGAAATTAGTAAGGCTTGTAACTTTCCTTCATCACAAAAATCATACAGTTGAAGTAGCCAAGGTTGAATTTCTGGAAGTGCTAAAAAGTTTTCTGGTTCATCTATACATAAAGTATAATCTTCTGATTGAGTACAATATAAAAGAGTATATAGAGCAATTACAACTCTTTGACCATCAGATAATTCATTAAAACCATATTCAATAATATTTTTTCGATCTGAATCATGGGCAAATCTTAATTTGAGAATTGCAGATTTATCTCCATAGTGTTCAAATTTGAAACTTACAAAACCATTTAAAACTTGTTTTAGTCCTTGTATTAATTCAGCTACTTTACCCTGATCTTGTGAAATGTAACGATACCAAGAAACATAATTATCCATAGATGGAGTTAATAATATTTGCTCTTGTTCGCTGATTGAAGAAATTATAGAAGGAACAATTTTTACAATAATGAATCGCTCTATCCTTTTTTTGAACCATGTTAGCTTTGTATTATCTTGTCTTGGGAGAAAGAAAGGTAATATAGATTGTGACCAATCAAATGGATATTTTGGACCGGGTATATAGTCATCATTAAATGATTGCACTTCCCCCTGTTCAAAATTCAATAAAATTTGATTATTAAACATTAATCTTTCATATTGAACACAACTATATTCTGGATAATGTTGAATTGCCAGTTCATATTTATAATTACCACCATTACCATCTATTTCTAACTCAAAACGTTGAATTGGTAAACTTTGCCAACGAGTGGATCTAAAATTTTGAAAAATTCCTTCTACCTTAAAAGAGCCAAGGATGAAACATTGAAGTCTCCATAAAGCTTCAAAAACAGTGGATTTACCTGAACCATTACCACCAAGAAATAGATTAATTGCATCAACATTAAGTTCAAAATTTACCAAACAACCAAAATTATCAATGTAAATACGCTTTAACATAAAATCTTTCCTCCTAACCAAACACTATAATACAATGCCCATTACAATCATCACATAAATTAAATTAATCATATAAATCACAGTCCAGACCGTAATATAGTACAATTGTTCTATACAGACAAAACATAATGCTCGTTCTAGTCAAGTGTAAGATAGAAAAACAATGATTGCCTACGGTACGCTATGCGAACAGTATCATCATTGTTTTAACTAATTATGCTTGACTTTTCTTGTGAAGTTAAATTCACCGTGAGAAAAAGTATTAAAAATCAGGAGAAATTGATGAACAGTTGTATTTTGATGGCAGAAATTTACGATAATCCCCAACTGCGTCACACACCAGATGGGTTAGAAGTTACAGAAATGATCGTTCACGTCGCGGGAGCAAAACCAGATGATCCTTCCCATCCCTTGAAAGTCGTAGGTTGGGGAAATTTAGCAAAAGAGATTCACCAAAGTTATCATCAGGGCGATCGCGTTATTATTGAAGGGCGCTTAGGCATGAATACAATTGATCGCCCCGAAGGATTTAAGGAAAAACGCGCAGAATTAACAGTCCAAAGGATTCACGCCATCGGACAAGGTACTTATACCAATTCACCACCAGCAGCCACGAGAACCACACCAGCCTATGAAACCCCTGTAGCGCCACCAACCTACAGCCAGACTAATTATGAATCAAACTATCCGACATCAGCCCCAATGCCCCAGGTAGCGCCCTCTCAACCGACATACCAACCCGCCCCTGTGCAGTCTCCATCCCCTGTAGGAGTTACGCCAGAACCCGATCCAGATGACATCCCGTTTTAGTCATCACCTTTGTAGAGACGTTCCATGGAACGTCTTTACAATCTTTTTCAACCTCCACTGACTTCACCCCATTCCCGAATTGCTGGAAATACGGATGAATAATCATCTTCTGGATAGGACATTTTCATAGTTGCGTGTAAGATTTGCCTTACACCCTCAATGCTGTTGAGATTCAAACCCAAGGATTTTGCTTCCGAGATAAATAAATCTATTTCTTTGATCAGTTGTTTTGTCGGTAAGTTAGCGTTATTGTAATTGCCATCTAACATCCGCCGCAAATTTTGATCAAAAGTAGGCGCATAAAGTTTACTTTCGCGCAGAACCTGCATAAACAAATCAACATCAATGCCTTGCAACTGGATATATGCCAGACTCAGAGCAAAGCTAGTTGTGAGAGAAGCAATCAGTTGATTGAGCGCCAGGGTGAGGTTTGATGCCGAACCCACAGCGCCTATATATACAGGATTTTCGCCAAAATGTTGGAGTAACTTTAAATGACGCTGATATTGTTCTTCCTCTCCACCTACCATGACAATTAACTTGCCAGTTTGAGCTTCGGGAATACTACCGAGGACAGGTGCTTCTATATATTCACCACCAGCCGCAACTACTGTATCTCTGATTTCTTGGCTTTCTAAGGGATTAATTGTCCCCATTTGAATGATGCTGCGTCCTGATAAAGTATGCCAAGAAGTATCTGTCAGAAGTACATGATAAATAGCTGCGGCGTTAGAAAGCATTAGCACGATACAGTCAGCAGCACGGATGGCTTCGCGGGGTTTTGTCACAATTTGCGCCCCTGCTTTCCGTAACGGTTCTAATTTTTCTGGGGTGCGATTATAGGCAATTAGTTCTATATCGGTAGCTAATAACCTTTGAGCCATCGGTAGTCCCATCAATCCAGTTCCCAGAAATGCCACCTTCATGTTTTACGTTCCTTTGTCAGTGGTCAGTTGTTATTTGTCAGTGGTCAGTGGTCAGTTGTCAGTGGGTACGGATAATTGGAAGAATTTATTACCCATACCCAATTAATTTTGACTTTTGACTTTTAACTTTTGACTTCCGCGAAGCGGTACTAGCCTCCAGCGGCAAAAGTCACCATAATGATTATGGAAAGTAAGAGTCCGGGGGACAGTAGAGTTACTAGCACTAACAGATCATGAGCAGTCATAATTATTTCTCTTGGGTAGATTTTTGACTTTAATCATCTCTGTTATGCTAGTGCAAACAAGGCTGATACAGGATTGTTAAAGAGATTTTTAACCTTTCTCTTTGATCTCTACTCTGGTACGACTAATCCCTGGAGTGGTTGTGATGCTTCTTGTTCAGTTAGTCCCTGGCTTTGGACTAAAACGCCAAAGTTGCCTAGTCCTCCTGGGTTAATTAGTTGGTGTAATCCTTCTCGGCGTTGTAGCAACTGTGATATTGGTTGCTGTTGAGAGGAGAGTGCAGCTAACCTTTCACCTATTCCCAATGCCATCAAAAATAGCCCTTGCTGAGTCCAACCCATGTTTTTGAGTCCGCACCGTTCACCCCAAGATGATAAGGCTGTAAAGTCAACATGGGCTGTGATATCTTGTTGCCCAATATTGATATAAGGATTATCATGATGACGATGCTGGTAGTAGCACTGGAGAGTTCCCTGCGATCGCCTGGGGTTATAATAACGATGAGCAGGGTAGCCATAATCAATTGTTAGCACATACCCCCGTTCCAAGCAGTCTGCCACTATACCCAACCAGTTCAAAGCTGCTAAATTAATTTCACTACGATAGCCATTTTCATAAGTATTTTGGCTTAAATCAATGCCTACTAACTTAAAATATTCTCCTAATTGTGGTGTTGATGGTTCTCCTATTACTTCAATAAATAGAGGATCACGGATGATCTGGATTTCACTGATTTCACGGTTTAATTCGGCAAGGGTGACGTAAATTTCCCGCAATTCTCCTGCTGCTAAAATAAATTGGTGGACTGGAAAAGCATCTACTAATTCATTGGAAAAGAAGCAGCCGTTAATAGATTTGGAGGGAATTTCTTCCAAGTTACACCAATCAACAGCAAAATCTTGTAACCGTTGTTGTTGTTCTTGTTTTAAACTTTGTGATTTTTCAACAATAATATATTTGACTGCGCCAAAAAAATCTGGGTACTCTTGCTGTATATAATTGAGAATATGGGATGCTAATATACATTGTCCTGCCCCCATTTCTACCAAATCAAAATGTATAGGTTGATCTAAAATCTCCCACATTTGGTAAAATTGCTTTGCTAGTAATTCCCCAAAGTCAGCGCCTAAACTGGCAGATGTGAAAAAATCACTACCGCGAAAGCCGATTTTGATGGCATCACTAGAATAATAGCCATGTTCTGGGTGATATAACACCATATCCATGTATTGGGCAAAAGTAATTCTTTTTTGAGGGCTGGTGATGATACGATGGGCTATGGCTTGACACAGTGGGGAATGGGAATCCATAAAATTCAATGTATATTTCCTAATATTTTCGCACTCCTAACGCACCTTTGCTAATCTTCCTAATAATGTGGCTGGAAGTAAAGGATATTTAGGTAATTTGGGGATGAGAAAATCAGGTAAATCAGTATTAAAAGTTGCATTTGTCTGAATCAGGATGTCCAGGATTTGAGGATTTACAGGATGTTTTTGAATGATGGTTTGTAGAGATGTTGGGGATTTCTAGGATGTTTTTTGATGATTTTCCTTAAATGATTATAAACCATCTAAAAATTACCATCCTGTACATCCTTTAATCCTAGTTATCCTGATTCAGACAAATACAACTTTCATCACCAACA
>NZ_JAAVWA010000049.1:0-25919 GCF_017355725.1 Anabaena sp. 54 | reverse complement strand
TTTCCGTTCACAATTATTCTCAAAAAATCCTGTCCTGACTCCCCAGTATCGTCCCTAAGACTAAAGATTGATCCTGGGGCAAAATTCACGGGAATGGCATTAATTAATGATTCAACTGGCGAAGTTGTATTTGCCGCTGAATTAAAACATTTCTGGCTTTGCAATTAGAGATGCTTTAACTTCTAGAAGTCAATTAAGACGTTCTAGACGTGCCAGAAAAACTCGTTACAGACAACCAAGGTTCTTGAATAGAACCCATCCAGAAGGATGGTTAGCACCGAGCTTACAAAGTCGAGTTGAAAATATTGAAACTTGGGTTGAAAGATTGCATAAACTCGCACCAATTAGGGCAATTAGTCAAGAATTAGTCAGGTTTGATATGATTATGCTCCAATGATCCGGTTTGCGCCCAGCATAAACCAGATAATGAGCAAGAGGAGCGTTTTTTACATGGTGCTGCTTGTCATGGGTGTTTACTGATTGCGGAAACATCTTGCGAACGGCGTAATGAATTTCTTGACAGGGCATTGGTAGTTGCTACTGTTGAAGGAACAGGAGCAGAATTCTTTGAGGATAAAGGAGGATGAAGAGTTTTCTTAACCTCAGTCGTCCAGCCCTGGTTAATTTAGCAACGGCTTTGGTGGCGATCGCTCTTCTACTTCCTAACAGCTAATTTAGCAATTTCAGAAAGTGGAGAAAATGGACTACAAAAGTTTTTCTCGGAGCGACACAAAGTAATACGAAAATTGCCAATCACTCAAAATCATCCCCATCAAATTAATAATAGTTCAGACCTTTAAAATTTTCTCAATCATCCGATTAGCTTGGGAACTATAACTACCACCAAACAAATTAAAATGATTTAAAACATGATACAGATTATATAATGTTTTTCTGGTTTCATATCCTGTATGTAAAGGATATATCTCCTCATAACCTTGATAAAAAGTTGGCGGAAAACCTCCAAATAATTCTGTCATAGCGACATCAACTTCTCTATCACCAAAATAAGTTGCAGGATCAAATATTACTGGTTCACCCTCAACCGTAAAACCTGCATTTCCTCCCCATAAATCCCCATGTACTAAAGCCGGTTGAAGTTGATAATTTGCTAATAATTCGGGAATAGCTGCTAATAGTTTTTCTGCTAATGGAAAACTACCGCCGCGTTTTTTTGCTAACTTAAATTGATAACCTAAACGGTGCTGAATATAAAATTCAATCCAAGAGTTAGAAAAATTGTTAATTTGCGGTGTAGAACCAATAGTATTATTAATATCCCAGCCAAAACCTTGATTACTGGTAGTTTTGTGCATTGCTGCCAATTTGCGTCCCATTTCTTGCCAAGACTTATGGTTACCAGTGGTCATCTCTAGCCATTCCAAGACAATATAGCTAGAATTGCCTGTAGTTCCCCAACAGATTGGACCAGGAACGCGGATAGTTCCTGTGGTGGACATTTGCTGTAAACCAAGCATCTCTGCTGCAAACATTGAGACTTGAGAAGCTTGATTTAGTTTAACAAAGTAAGTCAATTGGCGATCGCTAATAGCAAAACCCTGATTAATACACCCACCACTAATGGATAAATGCTGCTGACTAACAAATTTTTCGCCAGTAACTTGGCTAATACGGGTATCAATTTCCGTCCAAATCATAAAACCTGTAGGGGCGGGGTCTCCCCGCCCTCAATATTACTAAATTCAGTGATGAAGATGAATACCTATGAAGATATCATAGACAAATTCCAAAAAGTCCTGCTTCTGCAATAACCCGGAAGTTTGCGGACTGCCTTTTTCGTCTAATAATGGCTTCATCAAATAATAAGCTGGCTGGTAATTATACCAAGGAATCGAAGGCCAAAGATGATGAATTAAGTGGTAATTCTGCCCCAAAATTAGGATATTGAGAACCTTGCCAGGATAGACGCGGGCGTTTTTCCAGCGATTTCTCTCAACAAAAGGACGGTGAGGTAAATAATCAAAAAATAACCCCAAAGTTATTCCTACCAAGAAAGCGGGAATAAACCAAAAGTTAAGAATATAGCCCAAAAAATGATATTGGACAGAAATATAAACAATAGTAATGATAATTAGGCGACTAATAAACCATTCTAGTAGTTCATAATTACGCCATAACCGTCTTTGAAAGAAAAATACTTCATGGTACAAAAATCTCACCGCAATTAAGAACAGGGGACCACCTGTAGAAACATAATGATCTGGATCATCTTGGGGATGATTAACATTACCATGATGCTGTAAATGTACTCGTGTAAATACTGGAAAAGCAAAGGCTAGAATCAAGGCACTACAATGGCCTAACATAGCGTTAACAATTCGATTGCGATGGGCAGATTGGTGACAAGCATCATGAATCACCGTTCCTGAACAATGTAGCGCTAGAGTATTGACACTAAAACACAACCAATGCGGCCATTCCCAAAGCCAATACCCAAAGTTAGACAAAACTAACATCATCACCACAACTAAAAACATTAATAGCGTGGGATTAAAATCACCAGGAGGTGATAAAAGTTCTTTGGGGGGAATTGTCAGTGGCTTTTGTGCCTCCGACGTGATCATTCTTAACTCCTTTCATAATCAATCTTTACGGATCATACTATTAATCTTAGTGAAGAGTAAAGTTATGTAAAGCAAGATTTATCCAGAGTTGTGGTTAAGAATGTGTAAATAAGGCTATGATTCTTGGCTAAAGCAGTGCTTTGAGACAAAAAACTTTCTGAGGAGAAAGTGGCCGATCAGATTAGTGTACGATATCAAAACTATACCATGATTAGCTCTCTAACTGCTTATAACATTGATATAGTAGTGACCCAAAAGAGAGAGTCTGTTTAATTCATAACCATTTGCAAAAAGATGGCGATCAATGGAAAAATGATTTGCTGATACAGTCAGGTTTTCATGATCCAAAATCTCAGATCTTAAATGGTATGAGAAAAGATGACGATAAATTCCCAGGTAGATCCCCAAAATTTTGAACCCAGCCCATGACGCAATTAAGAGATTCTCAGCGCCGAACTAAAATTGTTGCTACTATCGGACCTGCTACCAGCAGTCCAGAAATGCTGAAAGGGATTATTGAAGCGGGTGCAACAACACTACGGCTCAACTTTTCCCACGGAACTCATGCTGACCATCAGCGCAGTATTCGATTAATTCGGCAAACCGCTTTTGAACTGAATAGACCGGTAGCAATTCTGCAAGATTTACAGGGTCCGAAAATTCGCTTGGGGCGGTTTGAAACTGGTTCGATAATTTTAGCAAAAGGCGATCGCTTCACATTGACAAATCGCCTCATAGAAGGAACACAGGAAATAAGCTGTGTTACCTACGATTACTTAGCCGAAGAAGTCCCCGTCGGTTCAAGTATCCTCCTCGATGATGGCAAAGTCGAAATGGTAGTGGAGGAAATTAACCGCGAAAAAGGCGATTTACATTGTCGGGTAACAGTTCCAGGTAAACTTTCCAACAACAAAGGTGTTAACTTTCCGGGAGTTTACTTATCCATCAAAGCCATGACCGACAAAGACCGCGAGGATCTGATGTTTGGTTTAGACCAGGGAGTTGATTGGGTAGCCCTTTCCTTTGTCCGCAACCCCCAGGACATTATCGAAATTAAAGAACTAATTTCCAGCACCGGCAAGAATGTCCCTGTAGTTGCCAAAATCGAAAAACACGAGGCCATTGAACAAATGGAAGCAGTTTTGTCTTTATGTGATGGGGTGATGGTTGCCAGAGGTGACTTAGGGGTGGAACTACCGGCGGAAGACGTACCCGTGCTACAAAAACGGCTCATTGCCACAGCAAACCGCCTGGGAATTCCCATTATTACCGCTACCCAAATGCTAGATAGCATGGTCAGCAACCCCCGTCCTACCCGTGCAGAAGTATCCGATGTTGCCAACGCCATTTTAGACGGCACAGATGCGGTCATGCTGTCCAATGAAACCGCCGTTGGTAGTTTTCCCATAGAAGCTGTAGCCACTATGGCCAGAATAGCCGAACGGATTGAACAAGAGGAAACCCTGAACACCAATTCCCGTCTATCACGAGATAAAAGGCGTTCTATTCCCAATGCGATTAGCCAAGCTGTTGGTCAAATTGCTGAGAATTTGGGCGCAGCGGCAATTATGACTTTGACACAAACCGGGGCTACAGCCCGCAACGTTTCTAAGTTTCGCCCGAAAACGCCAATTTTAGCCATTACACCTCATGTTAATGTAGCCCGACAGTTACAGATGGTCTGGGGAGTTAGACCGCTGTTGGTGTTAGAACTACCTTCTACAGGTCAGACATTCCAAGCCGCTATTAATGTCGCCCAGGAAAAAAACCTCCTCACTGAAGGTGATTTAGTGGTCATGACCGCTGGTACGCTTCAGGGGGTTTCTGGGTCAACGGACTTGATTAAGGTAGAAATAGTCACTGCTGTACTAGGTCAAGGCATTGGACTGGGACAAGGTTCTGTGAGTGGTCGCGCTAGGGTAGTTCATAATGCCATGGATGCCAGTAACTTTAACCCTGGAGATATTTTGGTAGCATCCCGCACTGGTGTTGATTTTGTGGAAGCAATTCGCAAAGCCGGGGGGATTATTACTGAAGAGGAAAGTCTCACCAGTCACGCCGCAGTTATTGGTTTACGTCTCGGTGTACCAGTAATTGTAGGCGTAAATGATGCGACACAAGTAATTAAGGATGGTGCAATTTTGACTTTGGATATACAGCGGGGTTTAATTTACTCTGGTGTGGTAGGAACTTAAACAATTAAAAATTCAAAAAAAATAATTTTGGATTTTTAATTTTTGGGTTTTGAAAACAAGCTACGGTGCAGACTTCTGAGATGGTGTAAAGGGGTTTTTTCACGCAGAGACGCAAAAGGCGCAAAAGGCGTTTTCTGCGTCTTGATTTTATTCAGCGAAAATTTCCGCTAAGATATCCAAAACGGCTTTTTGTTCTTCTGTGGTAATTTGACCTAGAAGTTTGATTAGTCGAGTTTTATCTACTGTGCGAATTTGGTCAAGTACAATTTGCCCTTCTTTTCCTTGAAATTGACAGGTCACTCTTGTGGGGTATGGTTGCCCTTTTGTTGTCATTGGTGCAACTATTACGGTAGAAATATGATGGTTGATTTCGTTGGGTGAGATTATTAAGCAAGGGCGTGTTTTTTTAATTTCACTGCCAATGGTAGGATCAAGATTAACTAGGAAGACATCAAATCTGTTGACTACCATTGCCATTCATCTTTATCCCATTCTGTTGTGTTGATATCATCTAATAAGATATCATCGCCTTTTTCTGCCATTTCTATAAATGCTTTTTCCCAACCTTTTCTGACTTGTTCAACTGGGCGAATAATGAGATGATTTCCTTGAACTTCTATTTCTACTTCCGAGTTAATTCCACTTTGTTCTAATAGGGTTTTGGGGATGCGTAACCCTTGAGAATTGCCGATTTTGACTATTCGGGTTTTGATTACTGTACCCATTTTTTGTAATTGCGGATAGGGTGGTGATTACATTGTAATTACAAAGATGGGAATAGTCAAGTACCTTTTAACTGTAATGTCTTGTGTAGTGTTGATTTTGATTGAGTTTCACGCAGACAAGTGAGAATGTGTTATTTTATTTATTTTACAGTAAAATCTCAATCAAAGATAAAAATATGACAGACTATATGACTAAAACTGAATTTGCTAAACGTTTTGAAACTTTTCAAAATTCACCAGAAATGGAAATTTATAAGAACTTACTAGCTTTGAAAGCGAGCTTTCGTGTTTTCAACGGAAACTTTAATGAACTCCAAGAATATCTAGAGCATCTCAAAACACCAAATGAGCCTTTAGTTAAGTATTCTTACAATAAAAGAGAAAATATAGAAGCTTTAATAGATGAAAGTTCGAGGTTATTTCATAACTTCCTTTCATCTGCAAAATCATTAGTAGATCATACAAGAGTAATTGTTAATAGATTAGAGACTTCCAAGAAATAAATTATCCTAAGAAACGAACCACAGAGGCACAGAGTACACAGAGAGAGAATTTCTGCATCAGTTTTGGGACATTTTTTTATTTGGAAGTCTCTTATATCCGGCAGATCATGAATTTAATCAAGAGTATCAAAATATCAAAATAAGCTTCAAGCAGATTTAGCAAATCATCCTATCCAAAAGTTCATACAAAATTTACGTAACTACACTCAACATTACACTTTACCAATACCTGATTTACAGATTGCTTTTGGAGAGGATATGAAATTCACTATGCAGATCGATACTAAGGAGCTACTAAAGTGGAAGAAATGGGGGGACTCAAAACCATATTTAGAAAATCTCGGAGACAGTTTTTCACTTGTAGATTTAGCTAATGAATATTATCAAATAATTCAAGATTTTTATGTATGGCTAACTGAGAGACAACATAATATTCATCAACAAGACTTAGAAAATCTTAAAAATATGCAAAAAGACCTCTAATATACAAGATTGGGTTGAGTAACAAAACCTTACATAATTAAGTTTTTGAGCAATTTCCCTAATCTTCTTCTCACGACCAGCAATTCTCATTTTGAGAAAAATAAAGTATTAGCCCCGATTTTGGAATTCAAAATATAGTACAAAGTAACTATTTTTTAGCCATTGCCTCTGGCTAAAAAAACAGTCGGGTTGAAAAATAAGTATGAATACTCAATAAACTAGAGAGATTGCTTGACAACGAATGGGGAAAATCCAGTTTATCGTTCGGGTTTTAGAATAGGGAATCCAAGGGAAATAAAAATTTATAATTGTTGTCAGATGATGTAAAATCGGTGAGTTAAAAATCTGATAGTGCATCAAATTACTCAAACATGACTCCAAAGACAGCGACACTAGAAATTCCTGAATTAATGCAATTTTTACGTCAACAATTACATGATTTACCTGATGAAAGAAAACCTGGAAATAATACGAAATATCAGGTAGAAGACGCAGTGATGGCAGCATTTTCAATCTTTTTTACGCAGTCAGCGTCTTTTTTAGAGCATCAAAGATTAATGAAAAGCAATAAAGGAAAAGATAACGCAGAAAGTTTATTTTCAATTAAGAAAATCCCCTGTGATAATCAAATAAGAAATTTGTTAGATCCAGTTCCAGCCGCTACTATCTTTATGACTTTTCAAGAAGTCTATGAATGGTTAAATAAAAATGGAGTTTTGAAAAAGTTTGTCTATTTAGATGAAGAAATTTTAATCGCTTTAGATGGGACAGAATATTTCTCATCTAAAAAAATTAGTTGCCCTCATTGTAATTGTCGTAATCATCGAAATGGAACTACAACTTATTTTCATGGCTGTGTCACACCCATTGTAGTTTCTCCTAATCAAAAACAAGTAATTAATTTAGAACCAGAATTTATTAAAAAGCAAGATGGGCATCAAAAACAAGATTGTGAAAATGCAGCGGTTAAAAGATGGTTAAACAAGAATCATCAAAACAAGTATGGTTATGCTGCAACTCTTTTAGGGGACGACTTGTACTCTCACCAACCTATTTGTGAACTAGCTCTAAAACAAGGTTATAATTTTATTTTTGTTTGTCTGGAAGCGTCGCATAAAACTGTATATGAATGGCTAGACTTCTTAGAAAAAAGTGGAGAAGTTGCAACCGTTGAAACCAAACAATGGGATGGACGAAAAAATTTAATTTATCGTTATCGTTATGCTTCTAGAGTTCCCTTAAAAGATGAAGACTCCAGTCTCGAAGTTAATTGGTGCGAAGTAACTGTTATTAATGAAAAAACACAGAAAATCATCTACCAAAATAATTGGATTACTAATCATAAGATCACTGAAAATAATGTTGAAAAAATTGTCAAGGCTGCACGCAGCAGATGGAAAGTTGAGAATGAAGGGAATAACATTCTTAAAAATCACGGTTATAATTTAGAGCATAACTTTGGTCATGGAGAAAATCATTTGTGTGAGTTATTATTGTCTTTGAATTTATTAGCTTTTTTATTTCATACTGTTTTAGATTTAGTTAATTATACCTATCAGAAAGTTCGTGAGTTATTAGTAACCCGAACTTCTTTTTTTAATGATATGCGTAGCCTATTAAAATTTATTTGGTTTAAAGATTGGTCGGATTTTTTCTCATTTATTCTCAGGGAATATGTCCCATTTAAAAAAATAAATTCTGGTTGAAAAATGTCAATATATTGAAAGAGGAGGAGAAAGTTATTTATTCAAAAAACTATAAATTTGCTTAGAATTTCAGCTAGATTGGTAAGTTGAAATCAATTCTTCATGTCTAGATTTTTAAAGATTTTTAAAACCCTATCTATCTCCAGCGTCGGATGATAATTATCTATTAAAAAAGAATAATTTAATACAGGGTTTACACTTAAATTAAGAGAATTTTATCTTATTTTTTTCAAAATGAGAATTGCTGTCTCACGACACCAAAACTAGATTGAGATGCTATAATATAGATGGCAGTCAAGAGGTCTGACTTTTTCGGATCGCGGTAGCAAGGTCTACCCTTGACTGATTTTTATTGTCTAAGGATACATAACAGCCATGTACTTGCTGTATGCAGATGAGTCAGGCACTACCCATGACCTAAACCAGCAATATTTTGTACTGGCTGGATTTTGTATATTTGAACGTCAAGGCTATTGGATTTCTGATCAGCTTGATAAAATTGCTGCTAGATTTGACCCCGCAGATCCTTTATCAGTTGAATTACACGGTAGTCCAATGCTAAGTGGTAGAGGAAAGTGGAGAAGCTATTCTAAAAGTGATAGAGAGAAAGCTATTGAAGATATTTTGCAGGTTTTTTTACAGTCACACCCAAGTAACAGATTATTTGCAAGTGTTATTAAAAAGACTTTAGTATCTCCAAAAGACCCTGTTGAGGTTGCATTTGAACAACTTGCTAGTAGATTTGATAGATATTTGATAAGGCTTCATAAACATGATAATACACAGAGAGGTATTATCATTTTTGATAAATCTACGTATGAAACAACCATTCAATCTTTAGCAACTGATTTTAGAACTATTGGCTACAGTTGGGGTGTAATCAGAAATTTTTCTGAAGTACCATTATTTTTAGACTCAAAAGCTTCGAGATTAATTCAACTTGCTGATATAATTGCTTACGCCATTTTTAGGAATTTTGAAAAGGGAGATAGTAGATTTTTTTCTATCATTCAGCAAAGGTTTGATTCTGAAGGTGGTATAGTTCATGGATTACATATCCTGCAATAAATTTCAAGAAATTGATATGCAAATCCCTGTAATTGAGTAATTAAAGTAGATGCACAATTACAATACAGAAAAGATTGAAATAAAAACCAGTAGCGGTAACGTATTTGCTGATTTAGATTTACCCAACCCAGAGGAAATGCTAGTAAAAGCAGAACTTGCACGTAAAATCAGTAATGCTATTATTGCACGTCATATCACCCAAGCAGAAGCGTCCGAATTATTAGGAATTGATCAACCAAAAGTTTCTGCTTTAATGAGAGGAAGATTTACAGGTTTTTCTCTAGAAAGAATGTTTAGATTTCTCAATACTTTGGGAATTGATGTAGAAATTACAGTCAAACCTAAATTGAGAGATAATGCACGGATAACAGTAGTTTAATTTGCACTCATTCAAAGTCAAAATTCAAGGAAATTATGACTACATCTATTTCTGATCAAATTATTCAACAATTAAACATAATACCTCAAGACTTGCAATATCAAGTCCTGGAATTTGCCCGCAATTTAACAAAATCAAAAATCAAAGGTGTTCCCGGTGAAGAATTACTAAAGTTTGCCGGTTCAATACCCAAAGAAGACTTACAGCTAATGAGTGAAGCAATAAAACAAGATTGTGAAAAGGTTGACTTTGATGAATGGTAGATACTTACTCGATCTCAAACTCTCATTCCTCTGTGTTCTCTGTGTTCTCTGTGGTTCGTTTTTAGTAACTTGTGCGTAAGTCCTAAAGATAAAAAGAAATAATCATGACAGAAAATATTGATATAAAAGCCAGTTCTAGCAAAGTATTTATAATATTACTAAAACCAGCCTTTTTATGGAATATTGGTACAGTATCTAAAATGATACCTATTTTCTTTAAGTTAATTCAATTTGCGAATCATCACCAATTAAAAACCGTAATGCTTTAGGACGACGAGGGGCTATACTTAATTGGGCGCGTTGTCCAATTAAACTATCAATAATTCGTTGTTGAATACCCGTAATTTTAGCACCTTCTAAAACTACACTATGTTCTAAATCCGTTTCTATCAGGGTTGAATTATCGGCAATACTACTATAAGGACCGATAAAACAGTTTTCTAAATAACAGTTATTACCAATGATCACAGGTCCGCGAATTGTACAGTTGGTAATTTTAGATCCAACGCCAATTTCCACTCTTCCAGTAATCTGGGTTGTAGAGTCAATATCACTCAGAATTGATTTTGTTAAATAGGTATCAAGAATGAGACGGTTAGCTTCTAATAAATCATCTTTTTTACCTGTATCTAACCACCAACCGTCAAGATTACAGGCTAAAACTTCTTTTTCTTGATCTATTAAACATTGAATTGCATCAGTAATTTCTAATTCTCCTCTAGCTGAAGGTTTAATCAGAGAAATTGCCTCATGGATAACTGGTGAAAAGAAATAAACCCCTACCAATGCTAAGTTTGAAGGCGGAATTTTCGGCTTTTCAATTAATTGTAATACTCTGCCTTTTTCATCTACCTTTGCCACACCAAAAGCGCTAGGATTTGTGACTTCCCGTAACAGAATTAAAGCATCTGGTTGTTGTTGAGTAAATTTATCTAAAAATGAACTCAAATCACCTTGTTGAATTAGGTTATCACCTAAATACATGGCAAAGGGTGAATCTTTTAAAAAAGGACGGGCAACCTGGACAGCTTGTGCTAATCCTGCCGGTTTTTCTTGTAAAATATAGGTAATATTAACGCCGAACTTTTCACCATTTCCGGTTTTACTCTTGACTTCTTCCCCGGTTTCTGGGCTGATAATAATACCAATATCAGTAATCCCTGCTGTAGCCATTTCTTCAATGCCGTACCATAAAATTGGTTTGTTGGCAACGGGTACAAGTTGTTTTGCTCCTGTATAAGTTAATGGGCGTAAACGAGTACCTTTTCCACCGGATAAAATTAGGGCTTTCATAGAGATTTTTCTTGTAATTCTTTTAACATTAATCTGAGTCCTTGTCGCCAATGAGGAGAATAAGTTCCCAAGACTTTGGATATTTTCTCACAAGCTAAGACAGAATAAGCAGGACGTTTTGCTGGTGTAGGATAGTCGGGAGTGGTAATGGGGATAATATTTTTGATGGTGAGGGGGAAACCGAGTTTTTCTGCTTCTTCAAAGATAGCTATGGCGAAGTCATACCAACTGGCTACACCACTATTTGTATAGTGATAAATTCCCGCAGTTTCTAATGTTAATTGGGGGATAATTTGGGTAATTGCTAAGGCTATATTTCGCGCCCATGTAGGACTACCAATTTGATCGGCAACTACTCTAACTTCCGGTCTTTCAATACCTAGTCGTAACATGGTTTTAACGAAGTTGCTTTTTCCATAAGTTCCATAAACCCAGGCTGTACGGAGAATTATATGTTGAGGGCAAATATTTTGAATTGCTATTTCTCCGGCTAATTTTGTTTGTCCATATACGCTCAATGGATTGGTAATCTTGTTTTCTTGATAGGGATAATTACTGTTACCATCAAATACGTAATCTGTGGAAATATGAATTAAAAAATTTCCTAATTTTTGACTTTCTTCAGCAATAACTTGGGGGGCTATAGTATTAATTATGTGAGCGATTTCTGGTTCACTTTCGGCTTTGTCTACTGCGGTGTAAGCAGCAGCGTTGATAATTATTTCGGGTTGGGTTTCTCTGATAATTTGGCGTAAGTTTTCAGGTTGAGTTAAGTCTATTTGCGGACGCGCAACTGTTATAACTTTGTAGTTGGATGAAAGGGTATGTTGTAGTTCTGTTCCAACTTGTCCGTTACTACCTATTAATAATATTGATTTATTCATCTAAACCTCCAGGAGACCCCCACCAAAACTGTACTCAGTTTGGTGATGGGAGGAATGGAGGGTTAATTGTGAAACGTCCCTTGAGTAATTTTGTGCGCCAGCACAAACAATGAAAGGGACAGTTGAGCAATTAACAAATCTTTGATTTTCCATATTCGTAACCGTCCTTTTTGTGAATTGATTTACAGTATTTGTAAGAGATACCTTGAATCAGTCCAGATGTTGTTGAGATATTGAAACTACCGCTAGTCCTCACCGCTACTCGTCCGATATATGCCCCAATCTTTTTACCTTTTGTGACAACAGCTTTGACAATGTCTCCGGTTTGAAAACCATTAACAAATTTGAACCTGGGGACATATCTAGAAGGAAAACCGTACTTGTCAGTTCGGCAAGATTGTCTAGTGCCGTGACCATTAGCTGTAATTAGCAATGGCTTAACACCTTTGATATTGAGAATTGGAGTTGACTGACCAACACAAGCTGCATCAATCCAGTGCGTTTTCTCTAGATTTTGCTGACTTCTATTGAACTTTGTTAACCCTCCTGAACCTGTTTCTACAGGTAATCCAGTCGCTTTGACAACGAATAGTAATGCCAAGCGAGTCGTGTTTACTGCCGCTGCATCAGCCAGTGGTCTTTTAGCTTGCTCCAAGATTTTTTCTAACTTTGAACGGTCTTTTTTGAGGAAATCTTTGATGTCTTTCGTGCCTTTTTTAGTGTTACATTTTTCACAACTTAAAGTGAGATTTGTAATTGAATTACTACCACCCTTGGCTCGTGGATGAATATGCTCTACTTGAAAAGGAACGTCTTTCACTCCACAGTAGGCACATTGTCTACCCCACTTTTCTAGTAAGTATTCTCTGCTTTCGTAACCAGCTAAAGTTCCCTGTTGATATTCCTTACCTTGAATATCAGGATTAGCCATTAACTGCATATCAAACCTGACTAATTCTTGACTAATTGCCCTAATTGGTGCGAGTTTACGCAATCTTTCAACCCAAGTTTTAATATTTTCAACTCGACTTTGTAAGCTCGGCGCTAACCATCTTTCTGGACGGGTTCTATTCAAGAACCTTGGTTGTCTGTAACGAGTTTTTCTGGCCCGTCTAGAACGTCTTAATTGACTTCTAGAAGTTAAAGCATCTCTAATTGCAAAGCCTCTATGTTTTAATTCAGCAGCAAATACAACTTCGCCAGTTGAATCATTAATTAATGCCATTCCCGTGAATTTTGCACCAGGATCAATCTTTAGTCTTAGGGACGATACTGGGGAGTCAGGACAGGATTTTTTGAGAATAATTGTGAACGGAAACTGTCTAAATATTGCTGCTTTTTTGTTTCTCAATAACTGTCTAGCCTGTGCTGGATTAATTGGGTCTAGTGGTCTTTTTTCAGTGTCTAAAACAAATACTTTGGACATAATATTTTGCTCCAAAGAGCCTCCTTGCGGGTAATGTTAGCTTTGACAATGTTAGAGGTCGGTAACTATCTTAAAAGCACTGGTTTAACCCTTAAGCCTGTTTAACTTTTAAGTTCTAGAGCAGGGAACTAGCTACGCATCCTCTGGTAGGTCTTTAACTCTTACCTCTAACGTAGTTCGGTTAAGAACTGAGTCTGGTCAACTAGGCTTTTACAAGCCCTCACTTACCCGAAGGGAAGTGATGGGTGGTTGACAAACTTCGGCGTTTTTGAAAGTTGGAGCGTTGCTATCTTTAGCTGATAAAATTGGGGGTGTTTTCAGAGGCCAATCTATAGCTAAATCTGGATCATTCCAAAGTATAGCGCGATCGCCTGCTGGTGTATAATAATCTGTAGCTTTATACAAAACTTCGGCAGTTTCTGAAAGCACGAGAAAGCCGTGAGCAAATCCTGCTGGTATCCACAATTGGCGTTTGTTTTCGGCGCTGAGTTCGTAACCTACCCATTGTCCAAAGGTGGGCGAGTTTTTTCTCATGTCTACTGCGACATCAAAGATTTTACCAACAATGGCGCGAACTAATTTACCTTGAGGTTGGATGATTTGGTAATGTAAGCCTCGTAGCACATTGTATTCAGATTTTGAGTGATTATCCTGGACAAAGTTGGCTGTAATTCCCAGTTTCTCTGTGAATGTTTTTTGATTGTAGGACTCTAAGAAAAAGCCCCGTGAGTCTTGGAAAACTTGGGGCTCGAGGAGAAGGATATCAGGAATAGAGGTGGAGATAATATTCATTGAACTATTAAATCTCGGAAATAACACTCATAACAATATCATTATTTCCTAATCCGAGAACCAAAAGAAACTATATAGCACTTCCGGCATTGGTGAATGAAAGTATGAATTTATCAGGCTTCGCCCCGCTTCGCTAACACGCAGAGGCGCAGAGTCGCAAAGAGTAAGAATTTGAGACATGGAATTTTTGATTTTCATGCCTTAATCCAGCAACGCCGCATTTCCTAGTCGGCTGAGGTACAAATTTATCTGCGTTTATCTGCGTCCATCCTCTTTTATCTGCGGTTAATTCTTTTTTCGGTGTAAAGTTACTGTATCTGTCGCTGTTTCTACCCCCTAATTATTAATTTCGTCCTGCGACGGTACTAGCTTCCAAAACTGTTCCCCGCAAACACACCCGATCTAAATTTGCTCCATTTAACTTCACTGCATCTAATTCAGCACAGAGTAAATTAGCTCCGGTTAAATCAGCCCCTGCTAAATTTGCTGCTCTTAAATCTGCTTCTTCAAGATTCGCTTCAATTAGTACAGCACCTTGCAAATCTGCACCGCTTAAATCTGCACCTTTGAGATTAGCTCCCGTTAAATTTGCACCTCGTAAATCTGCACATCGCAAGTCAACACTCTGCAAATTTACACCATGCAAATTAGCACCACTTAAAAAAGCACCCGCTAAAGAGGCATCGTTGAGGATTGCTCCCATCAAGTTACTACCCCGTAAGTTGCTACCACGTAAGTCCGCACTTGTCAAGTTAGCCTGCATTAAGTTTGCACCCATCAGGTTAGCCCGCAAGTCGGTTTCTTGCAGATTAGCCCCCATTAAATTTGCACCTTCAAAATGACCACCCTCTAATTTAGAACCAGTGAAGTCAGTCCCCACCAGTTTAGCCCCTGTTAAATTTATCTTCCTTAAATCTAGGTGAGATAGATCCTCATCTTCTAAATTTACACCGGGGAGTTGTTTGTTTTGCCCTAATCTAATGGTTTCTATATTCATTTGCTGTACACTGAAATCTGCTCACTACTTTTGCTGTCGGCATCCCAACGGGAGTCAAGTAACCATAAACCGCTGCTGACCTTGGGTGTCATTATCGGTAAATCAAGCCCCTGTTGTAAACCCATCACTAATAAACCTAATGTATCTACAAGTTTAGGATCAAAGCGGGTAGATTGTTGTTTTCGACACTGATCTAGGGCTTGAGTAAATATCTCTGCTTCTCCTTTGCTGGAGTATTTATACTGATTGACTTGTAGCTGAAATTCTGCTATCAATGACAAAATTCGTGATTCTAAAGGAATATCATCACCAGCTAAACCGGCAGGTTCGCCTGTACCATTCCACCATTCGCTTTGGTGAGTGATAATTTGGGCGATCGCTCGTAGTCGTGGCATGATTCGTAATGCTTGCGCTCCTGGGATGAGGGGACAAGCCAGAGGACAACTAGGAGATTGTTCTTGATAAGCTGTTGTTATATGAGTGGGACTAATCAGGCTTTCGGCTTTTTGCAGTTGGTCTAAGCGATGCAAGAGAGCAGCTAGGCGTAATCTTTTAATTTGCCATGCGGGTAAATCTAATAATTGCCCCATTGTTTCAACAACAGATGCTACTTCTGATGCGGCTACAGGGTTACGGCTATCTGCTAGATCAATCAACTGTGCCATCCGCAAAAATGCCTGAATTTCGTTAGATACCAAGTTACGATCTAGAAATTTTTGGTGGGATGCGGTGAGCACAGGTAAGTTACCTTGTCCGGTTTTGAGGTAATCAACAACACGAGAGACAACGGTAGCTACTTCTTCGCCTGGACAGATAGCTGGGTGAATTGCTTGTTTATATTGACTCAGTTTGAGCGCTAGTTCAGGATGATAGTCTTGAATGTGAGCGATCGCTAACTCTGCGGTTTCCTCCACCAATTCCGGTTCAAATGTCCATAAACCATAGAATTTACGCTCTAAATCGCAAGTTGGCAACCCATCTTTCCCATAGTCAGCTTCAGATAACTCTTGACAAATTACCATAGCCGTGTAATCGGGAGCTAGAATAATCAAGTGCCACTCCTGCGCCACAGGATCATCAGCAGCTAGTCCCACCAAATCAATGTTAGGTAATTGACCGGTCGGATGTTCAGCAAAACCAGAATCAGCCGTTGCCATAATGACAATTTCCCGGCTGTGTTTTGCGATATCTGCGTATCTTTGAGCCTCTTCCAGATACCATTTACCCTGCTGGAAAGCCGTAATCACAAAAGGATCATTATCTTTCGTTAAAATATGATCTTCCAAAGCATGACAAAGAGACACTAAGGTATTTTTATAGTACACGCCAAAATGAATAGGTCTAGCACTATGGCGGTGAGATGCTTCTAACTGTTGGAGAATTGAACCTTGTAACATGGAATTAATTGGGGATTTCCGATAATACGGCTTATAAGCCGCGTCTACACAGGCAAAACCCACCTGCGTGGGTTTTATTTCAAACCCTTAATTTTTAATTAGTCCGCGCAGGCGGACTTTGTTTGTGTAGCCGTGATTTCTAATCACCTGGGCTAATCGCCAGGAGTTTTAAGATACGCTTGCCAACTGTTTATCTGGTTTTTCTATGGGTGCAGAAAGTGCATCTTCCAAATCAGCACAACCCAATTTGGCTTCTAAAATATCCATCACTTCTCGTCCGAAGTCATTGGGATTTTGTCGCCAAGCTTGTAAGCAAACCGCACCAAAGAAAGAACCTAATGGTTCAGGATTCCAGAGGAGTTTTTTGGCTGTCCAAGGCATTAAACTCATAGGATCATAACCAGGCTTGAGAATACCCTCTTTAAAGGCATATTCTTCTAAATGGGTATGGGGTTGGAGTCCAATGAAGAAAATAGCAGGTTCAACTTTATCAGCCCCAAAAATCCGTTCTAGTTCGCGGTGATAGGCAATAGTTTGACGAATAGTTTCGGGACGTTCATCAATCACATTAAAGGAGTAGTTAACAGAAACTACATCATTGAAACCGGCGGATTTTAAATCACGACAATTTTGTAAAACAGTCCGCAAATTATAACCCATTCGCATTTTGCGAACCAGTTCTTGAGAACCGCTGGTAATCCCGATTTCAAAATAATTCATGCCTGTTTTTACCATTAACTCACACAATTGGGGTGTTAAGTTGTCGGCTCTGATGTATGCTGCCCAATGGATATCCGACATTCCCGAATCAACGATTTTCTGGAGAAGTTCTACAGCATCATCAATGAATTTCCGGGCGGGGATAAATTGAGCATCTGTAAACCAAAAGTTGCGAATACCCCGGTTATATAATTCTCGAATTTCTGCTACAACTTCATCACTAGGGTTAATGCGGACTTGTTTACCTTCAACTACTGTATAAACACAGTAACAGCAATTATGGGGACAACCGCGTTTGGTTTGGACACCAATATAAAAGTCCTGTTCTTGCAGGTAATAATTAAATTCCGGCCAAATAGTTTCGATGTAATCGTAATTACAAACTGTTTTTTCTAGGGGTGTGGGTTGTTCATGAATTAGCCGTTGACGCGGTTTATTTTCTCCCACTACATAACAGCGTTCATCCTGAAAATCTTCACCCTTGAGTAGTTTTGTGAGTAGGGTTTCTCCTTCACCGACGGAAATAATTGTTCCGGGCGGTAAGCTTTTACCCAACTGTTCATAAAATACGCTAACTGCACCACCACCTAAGACTACACGGGCTTGAGATTGATATTTTTGGGCGCGTTTTAAACCCCGTTTAACTAGTCCCAAATTGCGCCATAATTCTACATAATAAGCAATAAAAATTCTCAACCCGCCCAAAGCACCACGCAATTTTATAAACGGGTTTTTTGCGTAGTAGAATTCAAAGGCGTTTTGGAGAGGATTGCCGCCCCGTCCACCCACTGGGGCGTAAATTTGAATATCTCGCCAGGAAAAGACTAGTAGGGTGGGTTGAAACTCATCAATACATCGGTCTAGGGCGGAAGTATAATCTAGGGGGGGGATTGTGCCTAAGTCAAAAATCCGCTGTTCGGCATGGGGAAATAATTTGTGGACATGATCGGAAAGATAGACAACCCCAATAGGAAAGATAGGGTTACAGGGAAGGCGAACGTAGAGGATTTTAGTTGCGTTCATACGTGGTTTAACTGTAATGCTTGCCGTAGTTGAGAAAAAGACTAGAGGAATTTTGAATTTGCTGCTGACTGGACTAGCATTATCTTTGACATTTCAGTTGTTTTGTGCTATGCAAAAACTTTTGCCGTTAGTGATCAAAGTGAATGTGAAAACTGCACTGCATAAAATTTGCTTGTTATATATAGATGGGATTTATGAACGAAATTTTCATAAAACCTCGCGATAAGTGGGAAACTCAGTGTCTTCAGATCTGAAGGGGAAACGACTCGTGCGGTTTTAACTGCCTTGAATTTAATATTTCTTTTCTTCATTACCGCCTTGGAGTTGAAAAATTCGGGGTACTCTTGTAATGTACTTTCAACGGGACAATTACCGATTCAAACTCTCCAACTCTGTACGCATAATGTTTTGCTCCAAAGAGCCTCCCTTACGGGGTAATGTTAGCTTCGACCTGTTATAAGAGCTTTTTAGACTTGCAACACTGTTTCAGTGACCTTAAAACTGTTTAATTGCAAATGACAGAGCAGAGAACTAGCTTCGCATTCCGGGGTGTCGTGACTCAAATAACGGCTACCATGAGACTAAGCTCAGGGTGGTCTGGTCAGCACAGCTTGCTTGATTACTCTTGCAAGCCCAGTCCCTTTAGGGCTGGGTTACTGACATACATTCACCATAACATCGAGTTTATGAATTTAGCGATGATTTTTTATGGTAATTCTGGAGATAGATGCAACAGACAATTCAACTTACCAGATGGTAAATTTTGGCGGTAACAGGGTGAAATTCTTAGCTGTAAATCCTTTACAGTAATTCTAGCGTAAATAAAAATGTAGCTTCTCATTTATCGTCTATTTTGTTACGTAAATACAGATTTATTTACAAAATTTTTATAATCTCTATATATCTTTAGATAGAAATAATGCAGAAACTTGCAGTTGGTAGTCGCAGTTACAGTAACCGGGGATCATCGGGTGTTAGCTTTACTGATGTAATGTAAAATTGTGGAGCAAATAAGCTCTTCAGCAGTTATGGCTCAGATATTAGATCCTCTACCACCGGAGCATTCGGGGAAAATTCTCTGCTGCTACGTCAATGCCACGAGTAAAATCCAGGTGGCGCGTATCTCCAATATTCCTAACTGGTACTTTGAAAGGGTTGTCTTCCCTGGACAAAGGCTGGTGTTTGAAGTGCCTCCAGAAGGACAAATGGAAGTTCATACTGGGATGATGGCAAGTGCGATTATATCAGATACAATTCCGTGCGATCGCCTGATCATCCATGAACCTAGCTATGATGAGAGACAAGACAACTTATCTCCAGAGATAAATTCTAGTAGTAGTAATCCGATTAAGTCGGAAATTAATAAAAAAATTGTAGATACGACAAAATCTTTACAACCGGTTAAATTGGCATCTATTGATTAAAAACACAATGTTGCTCAATATTGGGGTTGCTGAATTCAGCAGCCTTTTTTATGTGGGGTTGGCTGATAGCGTGACATTAGCCATCCAAGTTTTTTGCAAGGCATAGGAATCAGGATTTATCACTATTAGCTGTTGCCTGTTCTGCCAATTTTGGTAATCAGTCAGTTATTCAGCAGTCAGGGTTAAAACGCAACCACTGACAACTGACAACCTACAACTAACTAATGAATATTCATTAAGCTGTAGCTTCTACTTCGGCATCTTCTGTGGATTCCAAATCTACTTGCCGCAGTCGAATATGCTTTTTCCCTAAAGTAATGACAAACTCATCCCCAGGCTGAAGATTCATCTGTTTTGTGTAAGCTGCACCGATTAATAAATTGCCATTTTGTTGGACACTAATTCTATAGCTGGCACTGCGTCCACCACGTCCATTAGCACTAGGTGAACTATCCAACTGAATACCCTCCGCATCAATTAGGGCATTCAAGAATTTCATCATATTGACGCGCTCTATACCATTTTTGGTAATGGTATAGTAGCCACACTGTTTAGCTTTGTCGTCTTTGCTGATGGCTTCTAGCTCTTTAACTTTTTTGAGCAGTTCTTCGCCGACGAGGGGTTCAATTTTTTTCTGTTTAGGCATCAACTTAGGTCGAAAATGAATTTTTGAAGTTGTCAAGTGGATTTTATTTTAGCCGACATTGAACTAATAGGAACATAATCCTTTAATTTTGGGATCAGCCTAGCCAAGTATATTACACTCATAGCCAAAATTGTTGCACTATTATCAATTTTGTTAAAAAATTATAGGAAATATAATTACGATGATGTTGATAGCTACTATAGATATAGCAATAGTCAAGAAGATATCAATTTATTGATGTAGGCAGGGAAGGGGGAACAGGAGAAAATAGCTCTTAGATGTGTAATGAATTTTTTCAAGCATCAAATGGGAGTCTTATGTAGTATTGTTATTTGATTTGCCAAATTATCAAATCAGGTAGGGACGAGGAAAGAGAGATTGGGAAAATAAAATTCATGATAACTGCTATATGAAACTAACGACAAGAGGACACTATAGTGTGAAAGCATTGCTAGATTTGAGTTTACGTCCAAAATATGGACCTGAATCTGTCAGAGCGATCGCCAAACGTCAAAATATTCCTGCTCCCTACCTAGAAAAACTACTCATCGAAATGCGTCGAGCAGGATTAGTTACATCAATTCGTGGTAGCGATGGTGGATACAAACTAGCCAAAAAACCGGCACTTATATCTATCGGTCAAATTTTAGAAGCAGTTGGTGAAAATATTACTAACTTACCCTTAAATAATCCCACACCTACTCAAACAGCAGATTGGGTAACATCCAGCCTCTGGAACAGACTCAACCAAAAGCTAAAAGAAGCCTTGTACAATATTACCCTCGCAGACCTTTATTATGATGCCCGTAGTTGGCAAGCATCTCAAGGAGAAGAAACCAATTTTGTAGTTTAGTGAAGGAGTCAGGAGGTAGGGGCGCAGGGCCTGCGCCCAGTCAGGAGTCAGGAGAAAGAAGGAAGAATAAATGACATCTGCTGTTTTGGTTTTCGCTGCCTTGTTAGATTACTTAATAGGAGATCCCTGGGGTTGGCCTCATCCCGTGCGAGTCATGGGATGGGTAATTTCTCGCTTGAGTAAACTCGCCCTCCAATATTGTCAAAATCCTCTTTCTCAACGTCTCGCCGGCATTTTCTTAGGGATAATTGTGATAATCGGTAGTGGTTTGGTGGGTTGGATAATAGTTCAAGTCGCCAAATGGGTACATCCATTTTTAGGAATTGCCGTAGAAAGTATTCTTATAGCTAGTTGTTTTGCTTTCAAAAGTTTACGAAATGCAGCAATGGAAGTTCTGCAACCTTTAAAAAATGGAGAATTAGAACCAGCGCGACAGGTTTTAAGTAATTACGTCGGGAGAGATACAGCCAATCTTTCCGCAGCAGAAATTCTCAGAGCAGTTTTGGAAACCGTCACCGAAAATGCTACCGATGGCGTAATGGCTCCTCTTTTTTATACTATTATTGGTGCATTCATCCCCATCATTGGTGCTGTCCCTTTGGCTTTAGCATATAAAGCTAGTAGCACTTTAGATTCAATGGTCGGTTACAAGGAAGCACCTTATACTTATCTTGGTTGGTTTAGTGCGCGGTGGGAAGACGGTTTAACTTGGTTGCCTTGTCGGTTAACAGTGATAACCTTATCATTATTATCCTTGCAACCTGTAAAAGTTTGGCAAATTTGTCGCCGGGATGCCATCAAAGATCCCAGTCCCAATTCTGGTTGGAGTGAATGCGCTTATGCTGCGGTTTTAGGTGTGCAAATGGGAGGCATAAATTGGTATCGTGGAATAGCTAAAGAGAAACCACTTTTAGGAGATCCTATTTATCCCATTACGCCAGATTCTATTGATCAAGCTTTACAACTAACCCGATATGCGTTTTTACTATGGTTAGGACTAGCAATATTTTTAATACCTTAGTTATCTCCTTATCTCGTTCCCAGTCTCTGACTGGGAATGCTATCACAGAGGCTCTGCCTCTACTATTATTGAAGGCAGAGCCTTCTAGCATTCATTCCCACACAGAGTATGGGAACGAGAAAGCTCTGCCTCTGCTGTTATTGAAGGCAGAGCCTTCTGGAATTCATTCCCATACAGAGTATGGGAACGAGAAACGAGAAATCACCAATTTATCTCGTTCCCAGTCTCTGACTGGGAATGCTATCACAGAGGCTCTGCCTCTACTATTATTGAAGGCAGAGCCTTCTAGCATTCATTCCCACACAGAGTATGGGAACGAGAAAGCTCTGCCTCTGCTGTTATTGAAGGCAGAGCCTTCTGGAATTCATTCCCATACAGAGTATGGGAACGAGAAACGAGAAATCACCAATTACCAATTACCTATCACCTATCACCAATTACCAATCTTATGTCTACTAAAGTAGTTGAAATTCTCTCATCAGAAGAACTGCGTCGGACATTAACTCGAATGGCTTCTCAGATTATAGAAAGAACACGAGATTTATCTCAGTTGTTACTTCTGGGTATTCACACTAGAGGAGTACCATTAGCTTATTCATTAGCTCGTCAAATAGAAATCCTCGAAGATGTCAACGTTTCTGTAGGCTCTTTAGATATTACATTTTATCGTGATGATCTTGATAAAATTGGCTTGAGAACTCCAGAAAAAACCGATATTCCCTTTGATTTGACCGGAAAAACAGTGGTACTTGTAGATGATGTCATTTTTAAAGGTAGAACTATTCGTGCTGCTTTAAATGCCGTGAATGAATATGGTAGACCAGAGGTAATTCGTTTAGCTGTATTAGTAGATAGAGGTCATCGGGAGTTACCAATTCATCCAGATTTTGTTGGTAAAAAGTTACCCACAGCGAAAGAGGAAATTGTCAAAGTTTATCTACAAGATAGTGATGGACGAGACGCTGTGGAGTTAATTAGTAATTGAAATTAACTTTTTTAGACAATTAAATATAAGATGGGCAGGCTAGAAGCCCACCCCACAATTAATATTTTAATCTTGTGGGGTGGGCATCCTGCCTGCCCTAGTCAACAGGGATACCTTATTTACTTCTCCCATAAATCGGGTATTTGGAAACAATCACCAAGAACTAACTAGCGAGGCTGAACCTTCAACCCCCGACGCTCTAAGATTTGCCGTACCTGGGGACTAGGTGTGTAATTATAACCGTAAGCAGAACGCTCTGAGTCATCCATAATTTGAGGTGTGAGTAAGACAATTACCTCTCTGCGTTCATTAGTTCTATTGGACTTTCTAAACAGCGAACCTAGTAGAGGAATATCACCTAAGATAGGCAGTTTAGAAACAGTTGTCCGGTCTGAATCTTGAATAATACCTGAAAGAATCAGTGTTTGACCGTCTCGCAAGCGAAGTTGACCAGATGCCAGACTTCTTGAAGCTAACAGGGTAATATCACCATCAGGACTACTTGTTGTCCCAGCCAGAGAAGACACAGTAGGGGCAACAGACAAAGAAACAAAACCATTATCATCTATTCTTTCTACTTTCACTGTCAGGGTTAGCCCCGCATTCTTGATGATAGGTTCTCTCAGGAGATTCGTTATTTTAATTCCCCCGTACACTTCTGACGTTAAAGCGACTGTTGCGTTCTGTCCCTCTTGAACAATTAGGGTGGGGTCTGTCAAAATTTTGGCATTGCCACTTGTAACTTGTGCTGTCAAACTAGCCAGAAACTTTTTAGGGAACTGGTATAATTTTGGTAGTTCGTATGTGATTTCAGTAGGAGTAATTGCTTTAACACCTGTTACTTCTGGATTAGAGCTTGCACCTGCTGTAGGATTACCTGTACTGGAATCTCTTTTGTCCAGAAAAATGTTAGCACTGCTAAGTGGATTAGTTGTAATAGGTGTTTCGGTAACACTACTTGCTACTTCACTGCCTGTAGCTGGTCGAGAACCACCAAAATTGAAAGTTGCTGCACCACCATCACTGGTAAAGTAGCTATTACCAAGACCAAAAGAAAAACTAGAGTTAGAGTCTTGAATACCTAAAAGGTTGACATCAATAATTTTGACGTTCACTACCACTTGGCGACGACGGACATCAAGCTGTACTAATTGAGATACTGCCATTTCCACCATCTTAGGATTACCAATCAATGTCACAGAATTGGTGCGCTCATCTCCTGAAGCTTGTAATCCTCTCAATAAAGGTGTTGAATCTTGATAAGTAATCCGTTGAGTTTCGACTTTTGTTTCTGTGGTTGTTTGAGTTTGGGTAATGGGAGCTACTCCAGTCCCAACAGTTACAGCATTGACACTCGTAACCAATCTTTCTCGGCTCACGGCACTTTCTGCACCCAAAGCCACCAAGAAGTTTAAAGCAACTCCCACTGTTACCTGATTTAGTCGTAAACTCCGCATGACAGTATCACGGGTGGAGTTAGGTAATTTAGTCCCGACAAAAATTGTCCGTCCCGTGCGGTTAGCTTCTAAAGCACTCAACCGCAGTACATAGTTAAAGACATCTTGCACAGGTTCGTTTTCTATATCCAGAGAAATTGTTTGAGAAGTCTTTGTTGCATCCGCACCCTGTGTTTTTTCTGCTTCACCACCGATATAAACTACGTTTAAATTAGCAGCCCGCGCTAACAGTGATAAAACCTCTCTCACAGGTGCATCACGTAATACCAAGCGGGGAACTCGTTCTTGAGTACCTAAATCAATCACGGTGGGTGATGTATCAATATTTGATTGAGTAATATCTCCTACTGGTGGAGCGACGGCTCTGGGTAAAAAAGGAGGCGCTTGGTTATAAGGTTGATTTGGTCCTGCGGATTGGGCAATTTTACCGTCAATGGTGACTTGGGGATTAGGGACTAGGACATCTGGAGGGTTACCTGGTTCATCGGGTTTAGATTCAGGTGTGGTAGCTGGGGCTGCTGATACTTTTTCTATGGGCTTAGTGGCGGTTGATGCTGTTGAATTTGTGGTGGTGGTAAAGCCAAGGGTAAGATTATTATCCTTTCGCATGACGGGCTGATTGCTGGGTGCATCATCAACACCTGTGACTATTACCCGAATGCTATTAGCATCTAATTGTTTAACTTCAATAATCTTGATTCCCGGTGCGGGGTTTTCTTGACGGAAGTTATCACCTTTGGGTAGACGCAGTTGGGCATTAATTACATCTGCAATTAAGGATTTATCTTTTTTAGTTGTAAATACTTGGGGACGATTGCCGGCAGCAGTTTTTAAAATAACACTGATTCCGCCCTCAATGGGATTGAGTTTGACATCAGTAATTTGTGTTAATTCTGCTAGGACTGGTTGGGCGGCTAAGAGTACACAAGCCGCTGCACTTGATACGAAAACACTATTATGAAACTGTTTCACAGTTCATTCCTCACATAAAATAAAAGTCTAAATTGTCACGTATAGCAGGGAACAGGGAACAGGGAACAGGGAACAGGGAACAGGGAACAGGGAACAGGGAACAGGGAACAGGGAACAGGGAA
>NZ_JAAVWA010000048.1:0-26645 GCF_017355725.1 Anabaena sp. 54 | reverse complement strand
TTAAAGGTATGTGAAGAAAAGTAAAATCACTCAAAACTCTCTTCCTGTTCCCTGTTCCCTGTTCCCTGTTCCCTGTTAAGAGTTCCCTGTTCCCTGTTCCCAGTTAAGAGTTCCCTGTTAAGAGTTCCCTTGCCCCAACGACAATTTTTAACACCCACCTACTTATTAGCTTTTGTGAGCAATTTAAAATCGGTGGAAAAGATAGATAAGATAAAAACCCCCCTAAACTAAATATAGTGCAGGGGTTTTTATTTATGAATCGCTAATATAAAGACATTACACAGTAGTACGCACCAGAAGCACTGGACAGGTAGAGTTAACACGAACATAATCAGATAAAGATGAGCCAATTAGCCGATCTATATCAACAAAACTCTTAGCAATAGATGGGCGACGGTCCGGAGAACCAATCAATAATAAGTCTATATTCAACTCATTAGTTAAACGACAAATTTCTTCTCCTGGTTTACCACTGCTGGTAACACAACGGACTGCTACAGATTGTCTTTGAGCTTCTGCTAAAGCCATTCCCAAAACAGAATTCTTCTCGGGTTTGAGGTCAGTAATACCTGATAGTTTACCACCTAAATCTGCATTAATATTAGCTAAAACCAATTGTCCACCCGTAACACCCCGGAGTAAGAACAAAGCTAAATTTAAGCAATTTTTAGCAGCATCAGAATTATCCATTGCCACCATAACGCGCTTAATGTTCTTGACATAAATGTCATCTTTCACCAGCAACATGGGACGAGAAGACAAT
The DNA here is from genome assembly GCF_017355725.1 of Anabaena sp. 54. Classification (NCBI taxonomy): domain Bacteria; kingdom Bacillati; phylum Cyanobacteriota; class Cyanophyceae; order Nostocales; family Nostocaceae; genus Anabaena; species Anabaena sp. 54. The sequence continues at coordinate 25,882 of NZ_JAAVWA010000048.1, read as the reverse complement.
TGAAAAACGTACTGACTGACGGAATTGGAGAAAATTGATTGTAGTCGCTTCATTCCCCGTGAACCCATAATAATCAAATCAGCTTCCATTTCGTCAGCGACTTGACAAACCACATCCTTGGGATCACCCTGACGTAAAATTGAAGAAACTTGGCTAGGGTCTAAGTTTAAATATTGAATAGCCTTAGCCAGAATTTTGCCCCCTTCTTCCCATTTATCAGTCATTACAGACGCGGTGCTTTGTGGAGTAACAACGTGGAGAACTGTAACTTTTGCGCCTCGAAATGAAGGTAGTTCTTTCAAGTTCTTGAGCATTTCTTCCGCGTGTCCCAAACCGGAGACAGCCAACAAAATTTTTTGGATCATATTTACGTCTTTGTCGTGAGGGTTTCTGTGGTTTATTGCTGCTAGTATTGAGCCATGGCTGTGCCACGCAAGCTATCAGAATGTTTTTCTGATATGCTGAACAACCAAGTTAAGTAATTAGGCATAAATTAACTGATTAGCAGTCAAACTAATACCAACGAGCAAAAAAGTGATGAATAAGTAATTGGACAAAAATATTTACAGTCATTGCGAGGGAAGGGAAGCAATCACAACCCTTGGAATTGCTTCATTTCACTTCGTTCCATATGGCTAACGCCACGCTGCGCTAACGCAATGACATTGTGTAATTAATTCTGTCTCACTACTTATTAAGTTTCTTTACGCCTAATTACGTGAAGTTACAACTAGGTTGCCTATCATTAAGCATACTGCTAATTTTGCCTGATAAAATTAATAAAATCTGATGTTAGTTATTATTTGTAATCTATATTAATTTTTTTTAATTTAAGTTAAGTAGGTAGACATTAAAAATTATCGTGATGACAAGGGAACAGGGAACAGGGAACAGGGAACAGAAAAAAACTCATATTTTCAAACTTGAGATATAAATAATAACACTGTTTTTTCGGTCTACGCATCTTTGAAAAACATCTTTTTTTGACTGAAACTCTAAACAATATAGTAGATAACTTTAACTTTATGTCCCCAAATTATAATTCCATAAAAATAATTAGCATTGCCACAATAGTATTATCTTTAATAGCTTGTAACAACAAGCCAAATACACACCAATTAAAAATCAATAGTGAGTCTTTAAAAGTTGCCATTCCTAACAATCAAGTGAATCTCAAATCACAACCACCAGCTAAAGTTGAAACCCTAAATTTTACTGTTCCTGCTAAATATCAGGCAAAAACCGTTTATCAAGTCGCACCCAGCAACAAAGAGAAAGTCATTGCTTTAACAATTGATGATGGTCCCTGGCCAAAAACTACCGCAAAAATGTTAGATATCCTCAAACAAAATCATGTAAAAGCTACATTCTTTTGGGTAGGAACTGCCTTACAAGAAAATCCTGAAATTGGTAAACGAGTTGTTGCTGAAGGTCATGCTATTGGTAATCATACTTGGCATCATTGGTATCGAAAGATGGATCAAGCTACAGCCAAAAGTGAAATTGAAAAAACAAATGAATTAATTTATCAAACTACAGGTGTAAAAACATCTTTTTTTCGCCCCCCAGGAGGCTATTTAAACAACGGATTAGCTGCTTATGCTAAAAGCCAAAAAAACTCCGTTGTCATGTGGTCGGTGACTTCAGCAGACACCGATCCGCGTGCAAAATATCAAGTATTTGTGAAAAATGTGATCAGAGATGCTAAACCAGGAGCTATTGTTTTAATGCACGATGGTGGTGGAAATCGTGAAAGAACCGTGAAAGCCCTGCCAGAAATCATCAGCGGACTCAAACAGCAAGGCTACCGATTTGTTACAGTTCCTGAACTTTTAGAAATGCAGCAATGATACAGCACTTCCCGGTGTTATGAGGTATAAGAACCCCACCCCCAACCCCCTCCAGTATCAAAAGTTTATCCTTTTATTCCCCCCGCAGCGGGGGGATTGAGGGGGGTGCGATGAGGGGGCTAAGATGTACCTCATAAGAGCGGAAACCGCTGTAATTCTTATTCGGTGACGACAGAAGCACAGACTTGAGACTCTTGCCAAAGTTTATACAAAAAAAACTCCGCACTATAGCTCATAGTGGTGACAAACACACCTACAGCATCATCATTACCATCAGATAACCAAGAACCATCTAGGGTAACTTCTAAGTATTCAGGATCGCACTTACATAAGCCCATAATTTCACTATCATGGCGATTTACTTCCGTCTTCAGTCTTTCTACTCCTGGTAAATTAAGAGGTAGCAAAAAGGAAGCTGTGGTGGGTTCAACACGCAAAGATTGACTGACACGCAGTGCCAAAATCACTCTTTGCGCGACCCATTCTTCGAGAGATTGAGTGAGACACTCTAAATAAAAACTGTTATCGGTGTAAGTTAATTTCAGCATTCCTTTTGCTCTCCTGTTATTCCAGGTTTGCTTGCATATCCATCCAAAACTTCTCAGCAAATGTCACAGTTGGGTGAACAGGTGCTTTAGGTAATTTACGTAGAAGCATCCCAGCTTCAGCGGGTGTTTTATCGCCTTTGCGAGAATTACATTTTTCGCAAGCTATGACTACGTTATCCCAAGTATGTCGGCCACCTTTAGATCGGGGGATGACATGATCTAGGGTGAGATGTTTGTTAGTACCGCAATATTGACAACTGCTATGATCTCGTCGTAAAACCTCCCGACGATTCACTGGGGGAACTTTCCACATTCGTTCCGTCGCAGCAATTTTTAAGCGAATGTGTTTGGGTACAGAGAGGACGAATCTAGATGAGTGAATTAACCAGCCGTCTTCTGTAGAAAATTCCAATGGTTCGGCTTTATTGCTGACTAGCAACACTATCGCCCGTTTGATATTTACTCGACACAGTGGCAAGTAATTCTGGGAAAACACGACCACAGATTGCTCTAATACTTGGATTGCGCTTGTCACAGCCTAACTCCTTATAAAAAAACCCCCGCTTGTTGTCTGAGACACTGCGGGGGTTAACAATTGACCTGATGGTTTTTCGTCTTATTTTGGTACAGCATTTTTTAGCTTGTACCTCCCGCGTTTGATCTCTATTTGTGGTTTTGTATTCAGCAAATTCATGCTGGGATATTTAAAATCATAATTGCCTTTTGTTCTTTGCCCTTGATGTTGGCTATCCTCGCCCATAAATAAATTCTCCACATCCGCAGCGGCAAATTCCCAACTGCCGAGACATTTGGTTGCTTGTGAAAAGGTGGAGATGGGATAAATGGATTTCACAGAAAATTTCACCTATTGAACATTCCTTTAAACATACTACACTTGTATTACTATCCTGTCTATACCTATAAGGAGAAAAAATCATGCAGACCATTACACGCACCCCAACAACTGAGATGGAAGTTACTAGTATTCGTCTAGAACGGGAACTGAAGGAAAAACTCAAAGATATCGCTGGCAATCGGGGATATCAGTCTTTAATTCGAGATATTCTCTGGAATTATATCCAGCAAAAATCAGGTGAATGGAAACCGCGTTTTTCTAAATCTGATATTCGCGCCAGTATTGCTGCTGTGGCACAACAAGATGAGCGCTGTGTACTTACAGGTAAATTAATTGAATCGCAACAATCAATGTTATTAGGACTGACTAGGAATGGTGATATGGTTCCTCTGAGTCTTGAGAGTTTGGTTGATTAGTCGGCAGTTTTAGTTAATTTTACCCAGGCACTACCTTAGTAACTGGGTAAAATCCTAATTTTTAGCTTTATTTAAGATAATTGTACTGATTAGGTCAGGTTTCCCGTGTTAATTCGGATGTAAAAGTTGATATTTCTAGGTTAATTATAGAGGGATTACGGTTTATATCTATAAAACTCCTATTTGATTTTTGAACGGAACTCGGTACACCTTTATATTCTCGAATCCTCTTGCCTCTTGCCTATGTTTATGCCAACTCCTATTTACAGATCCGGGAAAACCAATTATGAGTCATAATTGTGAAGATGAAAATACTAGTAATTCTGCTCCTTTATTTGCTATTAAAGAGGTTCCTCATGGGATATTAATGCCATTGGAAAGTCAAGGTAAGGTTTTAGGATTTGTAGTTTTACACCAAGCAACTACTCGTAATGGGGAAACAACAGACGTAAATTTAATAGAAATGCTTTGCGCTCAATTAAGTGATGCTGTTATTCAATCCCAAAGATTGCAACAAGTGCAAACTTTAGTAGATGAACGGACTGAACAACTCCAGCGCAGTTTAGAAGTCCAAGAGACTTCCAAGAAATAAATTATCCTAAGAAACGAACCACAGAGGCACAGAGTACACAGAGAGAGAATTTCTGCATCAGTTTTGGGACATTTTTTTATTTGGAAGTCTCCAAGCAAAATTGTATGAAAGAACTAGGCAATACGTAGAACAACTACAACAATTAAATGAACTTAAAGATGAATTTGTTAGCAATATTAGCGATCGCTTGCGCTATCCTCTGACAAATATGCTTATGTCTATCCGTAATTTACGTTTACCAGGAATATCTCCAGAACGTCAAGACCGATATTTAAACATCTTAGAGTCAGAATGTACTAAAGAAATTAACTTAATCGGCTTATATCTTCGATAAATTTCGGCGTGGTAAAGGGCGCTGGATTCCCGGAACTGGTTTAGGACTGGCTTTGGTTAAGTCTTTAGTGCAACATCTCAATGGTGTAATTACTGTTGAGAGCATTCCTATCCTCAATTCTCAACTCAGTGAGATTACTTTTACACTCACTCTACCTCTATCTTCCTCACCAATTAACTGATATGTGAGGAGCGTAGGGGCGCAGGGCCTGCGCCCCTCAGTCACTTTTTGCCCAGTTTTTCTATTTTTTCGATAATTGCTAATTTTATGAGGGATTTAACTAATAAATATAGACAGAAAGCACATATACAAAAAATGGCGATCGCCCAATTATGATACTTAGAGATGATTAAGATTAACCCCGTCAATAGACTAAATCCTGTTAAACAAGCATAAATTAAGGTTTTGATGGCTAGATAAATTTGTCCTAAGATGCGATCGCTTTCAACATTTTTAACTCTTAATTGTAACTCTCCCCTTTCAACTCTTTCTGCTAATTTTTTCACTAAAACTTCAGTTTTATTCGGTTTTGTCAATTGATATTGAATAAAATCCCTAGCTTGATGGCTTAATTGAGCGATAGTATTTCCTTTACTTTTTGTGACTGCTAGACTTTTGATAAATGATTGGGATAATACTGTAGGATTATATTGAGGCTCTAAAGTTCTGGCAATCCCATCTAATGTGGTTATGGATTTTAAAATAAATGTCATTTGAGCAGGTAAGCGAAATGGTTGCTGTTCAAACATTTCATAAAGTTCAATTTTTACCTCACTCAATGCTTTAATATCTAAAGGTTTATCGGTGAATTTATCTAATAAAAATGTGACTAATCTTTTTACTGGAGTCATGTCTGGGATAGGTTCAAGTAATCCCATATTCATTAAAGTATTTACTACCTCATTACTATCCTTTTTTAAAATAGCAAAAAAAGTTTTAATCATCTCCTCTTTGTCCAAAGTTCGGACTTCTGCCATCATCCCAAAATCATAGAAGATAATACTACCATCTGAATTGACTGCCATATTCCCTGGATGGGGATCAACTTGAAAAAACCCATCTTGTAATAGTTGCTTTAAATAACAACAAATCCCCGTTTCATTTACTTTATGAATATTGATTCCGCAAGCTTCCAAAGCCGCCTTATCATTGATTTTAATTCCTGGTTTATATTCTAAAGTTAATATCTTCGTTGTCGTATATTGCCAATAGACTTTAGGGACAATAATTCGCGGATATCCACGAAAATTTTCTCTAAATTTATCAGAATTTTTACCCTCTTGAATATAATCAATTTCTTGAAACAACAAATCAAAAAACTCATTATAAATTGATTGTAAATTATACTTTCTTAATCCAGCAAAATATTTATTACAAAATTTAATTAACTGTAATAAGATTTTAAAATCTAAATTAAATAAAGCATCTAAACCCGGACGTTGGACCTTAACAACCACTTCTTCATTAGAGTATAATGTCGCCTTATGAACTTGACCTAAACTAGCAGCAGCCAAAGGATTAAAATCAAATTCTTTATAGATAAATTGGACAGGTTTACCTAATTCTAATTCAATCATCTTAATTGCTTCTTGACTACTAAAAGCCGGAACCTGATCCTGTAAAGTTCCCAAAGCTTCTATATATTCTAAGGGCAATAAATCGGCACGAGTGGACAAAGTTTGACCAATTTTAACAAAAGTGGGACCTAAATCAATTAAAGTATTCACCAGCCAAGTAGCGCGGGTTTTCTTATGTTCTAAAGAATCTTGAGGAAAAATGCTATCCCACCACAGAAATGACATAAATTTAGCCGCAGCCCTGAAAATGTCTATTTTTCGGGCTAAGGTAGAATATTTAGTTTTTTGCCAACGAAACTTTTTAGACTTTGCCATCATAAATATAAACGAAAATTGATGTCTGCATGATTGATTTTTTATAATAACTTTTTTTAAACCGTACGGACTTCTATTCCATATCACTTAATTTATTCTTATACAAGTAGGGTGCGTCAGATAGAGGAAATTTGTTTTTTGTCAAATTATTGGGTCTGACGCACCCTACAAGAGATAAAATCCACATTACATATTTGGTAAACTTGGTCAATGTGTAAGCCCTATAGTTTAACTATAGTTATTGAATTGTGACATTAGTAGCGATCGCAAAGTGAATTTGAATATAATCCTTAATTTTCACAGACAGCCTGCGTGGCAAAGCTATATTCAGTATAAAATTTTCTTACTTTAATTTTTAAACCTCTTACCTTTGCGCCTTTGCGCCTTTGCGTGAGGATAAATTCATTAAGATTGAAAATATTTATTCCTGCATTTGTATCACTATACAAAAACTACAGAAATGTTAAAAGGGATAGAAAAAGACTTTTACTCTTTCTCTATCCCTTTGATAGTACCCCCAAGGGAATTCGAATCCCTGTTACCTCCGTGAAAGGGAGGTGTCCTAGGCCTCTAGACGATGGGGGCTTGTTTCTCTTCACTTTTAACAATATAGCGGGTTTTTTTGAGAATGTCAAGAGGTTTTGGAAAGATTTTTTTAGCTGTAGGATCAAGGGGTACAAACAGGTAGGACGAATATCTAGTAGTTCGTCAAATTTATTTTGACGGGTAATGATCGGAAAAAACTTCTGTTCTTCCCTCCCCTACCCCCCCTACCTCCCCTACCCCCCCTACCCCCTCCACCCCCCCTACCCCCCCTACTTGCCTTCACCTCTTGCCTTTTGCCAAAAAAAATAATCAGACTACAATTTTTGTAAACTTAATGTTTATGATTCTTTAGAGAGGATTTTGAAATCAATGGCTCAAAATCTACAACATGGAAGCACCTTTTGAAATCACCCTCCAGATGGTGATCACTGTTTTTGCAGGCATTAGCGCCCAGGTAATGGCTGCATATTTCAAATTACCTAGCATCGTGTTACTACTCTTATTAGGCATCCTGTTAGGTAAAGACGGGCTGGGAATATTACAACCCCATTTACTAGGAACAGGATTAGAAGTGATTGTTTCCCTCGCAACAGCAATCATTTTGTTTGAAGGAGGACTCAAATTAGATCGGCAGGAGTTGGGCAAAGTTTCCCTCAGTCTCCAGTTACTCGTCACCTTGGGAACTCTGATCACCCTACTAGGGGGAAGTCTTGCGGCGCACTGGCTAGGGGAGTTTCCCTGGAATATAGCAGTGCTTTATGCGTCCATTGTTGTTGTCACCGGACCGACCGTAATTGGTCCATTAATTCAACAAATAAACGTAGATAGACAAGTCGCAACGCTATTAGAAGGCGAAGGAATTTTAATAGATCCTGTGGGAGCTATCCTGGCTTACGTTGTCTTGGATACAATTTTAAACGGTGATACAGACCCGATTAATGCCATTATTGGTCTAATTTTACGTTTCGCTGTGGGTGCGGGCATTGGTGGCGTTGGTGGATATTTAATGAGTTGGATGTTCAAACGCGCCAATTTCATCTCTTTTGAACTGAAAAATCTGGTTGTACTGGCGGTTTTATGGGTGTTGTTTGCCCTAGCGCAAATGATTCGCTCTGAATCGGGAATCATGACCACAGTGGTAGCAGGTGCGGTGTTTGCTAACTCTTCAGTTCCCGAAGAGCGGTTATTGCGAAGCTTTAAAAATCAACTGACAATTCTCAGCGTTTCTGTTTTATTCATCCTCCTAGCGGCTGATTTATCCATTGCCAGTGTCTTGGCTTTAGGTTGGGGGAGTTTATTCACCGTTTTGGTGTTAATGTTTGTTGTTCGCCCCATTAACATTATTTTGTGTACTTGGAATAGTGATCTAAATTGGCGACAGAAACTATTTTTAAGTTGGGTTGCACCCAGAGGCATAGTTTCCGCCTCTGTAGCGTCTTTATTTGCGATTTTACTGACGCAGAGGGGCGTTAATGGTGGTGATTCGATTAAAGCCTTAGTCTTTTTGACAATTATCATGACGGTTTTTTGTCAAGGTTTAACCGCTGGCTGGTTGGTTAAATGGTTACGAATTACCTCTAAAGATGCAACTGGGGCGGTAATTGTCGGCTGTAATCCCCTGGGTTTATTAATTGCCCGCTTTTTTCAAGAACGGGGAGAAAGTGTGGTGATGATTGATACTGACCCGGAACGTTTAGCCCAAGCTGAAGCCCAAAATCTGCGGGTGATTGCTAGTAGTGCTTTAGATGGGGAAATACTGGAAGAAGCTGGTATTGGTTCGATGGGGACTTTTTTAGCTATTACAAGTAATGGTGAGGTGAATTTTGTCTTAGCTCAACGGGCTGCTGAGGAATTTAATCCTCCCCGGGTTTTAGCTATATTTCCCCATCATCCCCAAGGTTCTCCCTTGGTGAATAGTAAGGTTGATCAAGCCTTTGTCTCTGATTTCCCGGTAAAAACTTGGAATGAATATTTGATGAATGGACAGGTGAAATTAGGAACAACTACACTAAATGCGGCGGAATTTGACTCTCAACATGAACATATCCAAGAAAAAATTCGAGATGGGATCTTAGTACCACTATTGTTAGAACGAGAAGAACGGTTACAGGTGATGTCTGCAAGCCAACAGTGGGAAATAGGCGATCGCATTATCTATCTATTATATGATGCCCGTCCTAATTTGTTAAAACTTCTCTCCGGTGCTAGTCAATCTACACCCCTAACTATGGAAACATTGGCAGAAGTTGAGGAAGTAAGAGTTAAAGAAGCTTAGATTTTTGGTAAATATGAATATGTCAGGCTTCGCCCCGCTTCGCTAACACGCAAAGGCGCAAAGGCGCAAAGAATCAAGGTTAAATTTTCAATTTACCCCCATAATCTTCTTCCTGCTTTCCCCTGTAATCTTTCGTGGGTATCTTTTAGTAAGGTGGGAATATCTAAATTTTCTGGACATTTGGGTAAACAATCACCACATTCTGTACAACGGTTGGCTTTCATTCCGGGAAACCAATGTCCGGCATTTTCAAACATTCCATAACGATATTTTCCATAATCTGTCATGTCATAAGCTACGGCTAAATTTCGTAATCTTAAAACTTCGGGAATATGAATATTTTCCGGGCAAGGTAAACAGGCATAACATTGACTACATTTATCGGTTAATAAAACATTATTTTGCTGATTTTCTAATTTTTCAAAAATGGCAATTTCGGCTTTTGTTAATTCATTTTGATGATCAAAAAGTTCTGGAGATATTACTAACTCTTCTGGTTTTGCTGGTCCTATACTCAAAGTATGAATGCGGTTATCACTCAGCAAAAACCGATAATTTAAATCTAATGGTGTCAATGGGTGACAGAGTTCCTTTAAAGTTTGGGATGGAGTATATAATTTTCCGCCCTTATCAGCAGGAGAAATAATAAAAACGCCCATATCTTTCTCTTTCGCTAACTGAATTGCGGGGGCATTATGTTGAAAAAAATAGTAATAATGGAGATTAACAAATTTAAAAAGATTTGTATTTATTGCTGCTAAAATTATATCTAATGAACCGTGAGTAGAAAACCCAATATGTCTCACTCTCCCATCATTTACAGCCTCCTCTACTGCTTGCATACAGCCATTTTTAGCTTGTACCCATTCTAAATGCTGCCAAGTATTTAATCCATGAATTCCTAAACAATCCAGATAATCTAAATTCAAGCGATTTAAAGATTCATCAATATACCAACGCATAGAATCAGCATCAGGTGTTGGGGGAATTTTGGTAGTAATGTGAATTTGACTGCGAGGTACTGATAAACCAGCTTTTATAGCGTTACCTAAATATGCTTCACTGTCACCGTAACCTCTAGCAGTTTCTAAATGATTAATTCCTAAAGATAAAGCTTTTTCCAGAAGTTGTTGGACATTTTCGCTATCAATTAAACAGCGCATTGTTCCCAAAGAAAAAACAGAAAGATATAAATTAGTTTTACCAAACCGACGATATTGCATATAGTAACGTAAGTTGCTAGTTAGAGAAATTGTCAGAAATGGCTAACGCCACGCTTCGCTATCAGGATGTCCAGGATTTAAGGATGTACAGGATGAGAACTGGAATTTTATCACCTATTACCAGCCTCAACTAGATAACTATACTCAAAACGGCTAGAAGCTGGACTTTTTTATCATACAAACTTTTTTATAACAAGTTCAAAGCCTCTCCCCGTTGCGGGGAGAGGTTTGGAGAGGGGTTTCATATTTGGTTAAACTATGAACCGTTTTCAGATAGCAACTTGAGTTAGTAGGTAACAAAGCAACAATTATTTGTCTATTTACTCCGTAAAAATAGCACAGAAAGCTGATTTCTGTGCATACCTGGGAAACGCTATAATTAACCTGGAGGCCAGGACATAGGACGACGACCAAGGATGTGTATATGTAGATGATGGACTGTTTGACCACCATCAGCACCAGTATTCATAACTACTCGATAACCGTTTTCTAGTCCCGCTGCTGCTGCAACTTTCTGGACTGTTAATAATAGATGTCCTAAAAGTGCTGCGTCTTCTGGTTCAGCGGTAGCTAGGTTGACTATGGGTTTTTTGGGAATAACGAGAATATGAACTGGTGCTTGGGGGTTAACATCTGTAAAGGCTAGTGCTAAATCGTCTTCATAAACAATATTCGCGGGAATTTCTTTACGAATGATTTTGCTGAAAATGGTTTCTGTGTTTGGACTCATGCAGTTTTACTTACTCATCTGTTAAAGATTTTAAGCGATCGCTCGAACAAGCGATAAAAAGTTAAGATGGTGTGTAGTCAGTGCATTTATAGTTTTATGGCCAAACCTGCGGATGTTAGTACCAAACGCTTAATTAGTCTTGCACCCAATAATTGGGTAAAATGGGTAACGCAAATCCCAGATGTGGTTGCTGGGGAAATTCTCAATTCTGAATTTCAATGGATTAGTCGAGAAAGTGATGTCCTTATCCGGGTTGAAAGTAAGGAATATGGGAAGTTTTTAGTTTTGAATGAATTACAATTGCGGTATAAACTAGAACTCCCGCGAAGGATGCGAGCTTATACAGGATTAGCTGAAGAAAAATATAAATTACCCACATATCCTGTATTAATTAACATTCTCAAAACAGGTGATGCTGAAATCCCCACGCGACTTGAATCTAATCTTGCTGGTTTACAAGTTCGTCAAGATTACCGTGTAATTAACCTGTGGGAAGTAGATGTTAACATTGCCTTAGAACAACCTTTAGCATCTTTACTGCCTTTTGTGCCGATTCTCAAAGGTGGTGAAGATGAATCTATAATTAGGGAAGCATTGCGTTTATTGCAAGCTGATGAACAATTAAATCAATTAGAAACGGTTCTTGCTTTTTTTGCTACGTTTGTATTAGATAGTTCCTTAGTTCAAGAAATTATGAGGTGGGATATGACTGTTTTACGCGAATCACCTTGGTATCAGGAAATATTGCAACAAGGAATGCAACAAGGTGAACAACAAGGAGAAAGAAAAGACAGACTCTCTAGCATTGAGTTATGTTTAGAAGTAAAATTTGGTAATGAAGGATTAAAATTCATGCCGAAAATATCACAAATATCTGATCTTGAGACACTAAAAACAATTCAACGTTCAATTCTCACCGTTGCAAGTTTACAGGAATTAAGACTTGTGATGGAAAATTCGTGATTGTTGGTTGTATCTTTGTAAATTGCTTTGTTACAGAATTGGGTTAAAAATATCTAAAGTTGATATTGATTTTACCTAATTCTTGATCTCGCCGCCTATTTGTTCAGCATTGACCGTTTGAGCATCCACAATTCCTCCTGCAAATTGGGGATTGAGTTGATAATAAATAGAAACTTTACCTGAATTTTCTGCTTGTTGTTGATTTTGCTGGTTGATTGTAGAAAATAACTGATTAATTGTTTTATCTTTATCCTCAAGTCTGGCTTGGTATTGTTCCTCTAATGTTTTTACTGACCTTTGATGTTGTGCCTCTAATGTTTTTACTGCCAATTCATAACCCTGCATGAAATCACCATGAATCTTGGTTTTGTCAGCATCAGGTGAAGCATGAATGCTAACTACAATAACTCCATCACCTTTCTTTTCAATAATCTGAATATCTAATTGAGCGTCTTGATTTTCAATTTCTATTTTCTTAAAGGAGTAGGAAAAAGCATCCCAGTCAATACCATGACGGAAAATTAAATCAATGGTATCTAAAGATTTCTGATAAAGTTTTGTGAATTCTCCAGGTGCAAAATTTCCACTACTAGGACGGCGTTCTTGTTGATTTTCTCTAAGATAAATATATTCACAAATTACGTCATCTAATTTTGTATTTTTGTTATAGTTCCAGTCTTGTATACAAGCTCCTGTAAGGGTTGCACTGGTAAAGTTTGTTTCTAGTGCTTGAGTTCTTGTTAGGTTAGCCCCATTGAATTTAGCCTCAAAGAGGTTAGCCCCATTTAATTTGGCTTCAAAGAGGTCAGCTGTATTTAAATTAGCTTTATTGAGGATAGCCCTAGTGAGGTCAGCATTGAGGAGGATAGCCTTAGTGAGGTCAGCACTAGTGAGATTAGCACTAAGAAGTTTATTTGCATAAAGTTCAGCCCTAGTGAGGATAGCTCCAGTGAGGTTAGCCGTATTGAGAACACTACTATTGAGATTAGCTCGGTTGAGATTAGCCCCGCTAAGATTAGCTTTATTAAGGTAACAAGAAGAGAGTATAGCGAGATTCAGATTAGCTCCTGAAAGGTTAGCCTCAATGAGTGAAGTTTTAATGAATTTAATGCTAGAAAGGTTTGTCACAGAAAGGTTAGCCCCAGAAAGGTTAGCCTCTCGAAGCCACAATTTACTCAAATCTGGTTTTATTTCAGGATTTTCTACCCTCCACTTATTCCAAACTTCTACCCCTTGTTTGAGTATTGCAAGATGTTCCTCATTCGCCATTTGAAAAAAACCTCAACATAATAATTATCAGAATACCAATACAATAATTTATTCAGCTTCTTGCCAACCTTTAATCGCTCCAACAATAAATGCACCAGCAGGGTTATCAATAGCTTTTTCAAAAGCAGCTAAACCACCTTCTGTAATTGCTCTGATTGCTCGTTTTTTTAGATTTGGATTACCTTCAATATGTTTAATGGCTTCTGCTGCTACTATCAACTGCTCGGATGTTGTCGTCGTTGGGTAAGTCTGCTCTAATTGCTTGAGAAGTTGCTGAATCTCTGCTGCTGCTTCCGCTAGATTTTGTTTCTGTTCTGGTGTAATGCTGATATTCCCGCCTATTTGACGTGCTGTAACTGTTTGAGCATTTACTACACCACCAGCAATGTAAGCACCTTTTAGGTCAAAGCTAGAAGTTTTACTGGTTGCGTTTGGTTCGTTTTCGTTACCTTGTATATTAGTCATAGTCTTTACCTGTTCTACCTAGCTGATTCTACCACACGATTAACTCTGCACTCTGTGATTTCACTCATTGTTAATGCACCCAAAAATCTGCTTTGATATTATCAAAGTTTATTGCTATGTAAAAAATGCTGGCTAGAGTTTGGAGTGCATCTATCATCGGGATTGACGCTGTAAAAGTGGGTGTGGAAGTTGATGTTTCTGGTGGTTTACCAGGAATTGTCATTTTAGGCTTACCAGATTCGGCAATTCAAGAATCTAAAGAACGGGTAAAAGCCACTTTGAAAAATGCGGGTTTTGCTTTTCCCATCCGAAAGATTGTCATTAACCTAACTCCCGCAGATTTGAGGAAAGAGGGACCCGCTTTTGATTTACCAATTAGCATAGGAATTTTAGCAGCTTCTGAACAAGTTAATGCCGATTTATTGGGAGATTTTTTATTTTTAGGTGAAGTTTCTCTAGATGGTAGCTTGCGTCCGGTTGCTGGTGTTTTACCTATTGCTGCAACTGCACAAAAAATGGGAATTACAGGTTTAGTTGTTCCTATTGATAATGCCCAAGAAGCGGCTGTTGTTGAAGGTTTAACGGTTTATGGTTGCAAAGATGTTGCTGATGTAGTGGACTTATTAAATAATCCTAAAAAATACCAACCTGTCCAGTTAAATCAAACAATTGAAACTTCCCAGTCAATATCTTTAAATTTAGCAGATTTGCAGGATGTCAAAGGACAAGCACACGCCCGCAGGGCTTTAGAAATTGCGGCTGCGGGGGGACACAATTTGATTTTTGTTGGACCACCAGGAAGCGGAAAAACGATGTTAGCACGGCGATTATCGGGAATTTTACCACCTTTAAGTTTTCCTGAATCTTTGGAAGTAACACGGATTCATTCTGTGGCTGGATTGTTAAAAAATCGGGGTTCTTTAGTTAGAGAAAGACCTTTTCGCAGTCCCCACCATTCCGCATCTGGTCCATCTTTGGTTGGTGGTGGCACTTTTCCCCGTCCTGGCGAAATTTCATTATCTCACAGAGGTGTACTTTTTTTAGACGAATTAACAGAATTTAAAAGAGATGTTTTGGAGTTTTTGCGTCAACCTTTAGAAGATGGTTTTGTGACTATTTCTCGAACTAAACAATCTGTGACTTTTCCCGCACAATTTACATTAGTAGCCAGTACAAATCCCTGTCCTTGTGGTTATTATGGTGATACAATTCAAGGCTGTACTTGTTCACCTCGACAACGGGAACAATATTGGGCAAAATTGTCTGGACCATTAATGGATAGAATTGATTTACAAGTAGCAGTAAATCGTTTGAAACCAGAGGAAATTACCCAACAACCAACAGGAGAAGCATCGAAATCTGTAGCCGAACGAGTAGAAAAAGCTAGAGAAAAAGCTGTAATTCGGTTTCAAAAAGAAGAAAATTTACAATGTAATGCCCAAATGCAAAGTCGTCATTTACAAAAATGGTGTCAATTAGATGATGCTAGTCGGAGTTTATTAGAAGCAGCAATTAGAAAATTAGGCTTATCTGCAAGAGCGAGCGATCGCATTCTCAAAGTAGCACGAACTATAGCAGATTTAGCAGGAGATGAAAACCTCAAACCCCAGCACGTAGCCGAAGCAATTCAATATCGGACAATTGATAGAATGCAGTAAGTAATTGGACAAAAATATTTACAGTCATTGCGAGCGAAGGGAAGCAATCACAACCCTTGGAATTGCTTCATTTCACTTCGTTCCATATGGCTAACGCCACGCAACGCTTACGCAATGACATTGTGTAATTAATTCTGTCTCACTACTTAATCAACTAGAAAAACATGAATAATAAAATGCTATATCATATTGGTTTTAGCAAAGCAGATTTAGGTGAATGTCCTCCCGAAATTGCTTTATTATCAGGTGATCCCCAGCGGGCTAATTTTATCGCCAAAACTCATTTACAAAATGTGCAGTTACTATCAGAAAATCGGGGACTTCATAGCTATTTAGGCGATTTACCCAATGGAAAAAAGATTTTATCTGCTACTAGTGGTATGGGTGCGCCTTCTTTGAGTATTGTGGTTAATGAGTTAGTACAAGTAGGTATTCAAAAAATTATTCGCATTGGTACTTGTGGCTCAATTCAACCTCATATATCCGTTGGGAGTATTGTTATTAGTAACGCGGCTTTGTGTCGTCAAGGTGCAGCTAATGATATTGCACCTGTAGAGTATCCAGCCACAGCAGATCCTTTTCTCACAGTGGCTTTAGTCAAAGCAGCACAAGAATTAAAAATTGAGCATTATTTAGGAATTACAGCATCAGTTGATACCTTTTATGAAGGACAAGAACGGACTGATTCAGCTAATCCTTATTTAATCCGATCTCTTAATGGAATTACCGAAGAATATCGCCGCTTAAATATTTTGAATTACGAAATGGAAGCAGGAATGTTATTCAAAATGGCAGGTGTTTATAACTTCGCTGCTGCGGCTGTTTGTGCTGTCGTTGCTCAACGTACCATGTCAGAAGATGTTATTTTATCAAAAAAGGATTTAGCTATCAACAATGCCATTTTAACTGCTATCCGTGCGGCTGCAAATATCTAGTTAAGCATCTTTGGGCAAATTATTGGGGTCAATTCCCTGCGATCGCAAATAAGCTATTAGCCGTTCTTTTTCCTCCCGTTCTTGTTCCGCCCGTTGACGTTCCTGTTCAATTTTTTCCACAGCCCAAGGTAATAAGTTACCTGTTTGATCCCACCATCTTAACCAATACCCAGAACGACCTTCCTTTTCCCCTCGCCAAGTTCCTAAAAACAGTCCCATTGCGTCAATCCAATGACGACCATTCTCATCTGGTTGTTTTAATTCATAACGTCCATTTTCCAGTTGATAATATTCTAATAATCCCCCATTTGGCTCAAAGATGATGTAAATGGCAACTTGTAAAATTTGTTCATAAAAAAACCATTTTCCCGGCGGATAGGTACGCTTAACTGAATATTCTCCACCGTCTTTATCTGATAAAAACTCCATCACTACAGCAGGTATATCCCCTTCCAAATTGGGTGTATAGCTTTTCCGTTCTGCTAATATCTCTTTAACAGAAGGCACATATACCCAATCAGGTGCTTTAGCCACAAATTGCTCATTTAATGTGGCACACAGCCCGAAATTGGCAGCGATTAACATCTGTGGTTGAATAAATCCACTGATTTCTAAACTTTCCCGCAAAGCCCCCGCTAAAAGTGGCTGTCCTGTATTTTCCACTGGTTCATCCTCTAACTGAAAATCATCGGGTAAGGCTTCCCAAGAGATGACCAGTCCAGTCTGTGATTTGGTTTCACTGAGTAGGGTTGCCATAAACGCCACCTTTGGTTGATTTATTTTTATTGTATCCTAATATATTTTTATTGTAAATCTCAGAAAATATATTGTATAATTTTCTCAGCCAAAAAACATTTTTATATAGTTTAAATTAAAAAATATGGATCAACCAATTCTGAAATTTATTTTTACCCAAAATTATAAAAATCTCTCGTCATCTCAATCTGTAGAGTTAAAAAATCTCAATATTTTTATAGGATCAAATGGTTCTGGGAAAAGTAATTTTATCAGCACACTAAAATTTTTAAAGGATTGTTTAACTAATGTTCCTGATGAAAGTCGTGGTATTACTAGTTTTGAAGAAGCAATTAGTAGGTTTGGTAATGATAGGATTTTAGATAATAGTGTTGATAGTCCTGCTGTAATTAAATTACAATATGGGTTTTCGGAAATATTACAATATAGTAGTCGAATTAAAAGTCCAATTCTGGATATTGATTTATTTGTAGATAGAAAAAAACAGAAATTAACTATTCATCAAGAATCTTTATATAGTGGAGATGATTTACCCAATCCAGAGTCATCACCTTTTTATTATTATAAATTTCATGATCCAAAACTGCAAAATATAGGTAAAGGTGTTATATCAGTCTATAACCAATCTGAACAGAAAGTAGGAACACATTTTGAAGTATTAGATAATATTCCTGCAAATATTTTAGGTTTAAATGCACTTTCAGAATTATTGGAAAATAGTCAAAATAAACTGATAACTACACTAACCACACCTGCTTATAAAGTTAGAAGAGAGTTAATTGCATTTATTTCTCAATGGCAATTTTATAATGCGAATAACATGGATTTGCATCAAATTAGAAATTCAGAACCAAAAATAGGAGGAAATGATATTTATTTATCTACATCAGGAAATAATTTACCTTTAGTATTTGAGAATTTAACCCAGGAAAATATTGACTTTGAAGACAGTATTAATAATGCTATGAAGTCTATTTTGCCTAAAACTCGTCGGCTACGTTCTATTCGTTCTGGGCGCTTATCATTAACACTAGAATGGCATTTTGAAGATATTAAAGAACCATTTTATCTCACAGAAATGTCAGATGGAACGGTAAGAATGTTATGCTGGGCGACTATATTATATTCTCCTATTTTACCTTCCTTATTAGTTATTGATGAACCAGAATTAGGTTTGCACGTATCTTGGATGCCAATTTTAGCAGAATGGATTAAACAAGCTGCCAGAAAAACTCAAATTATTATCACTACTCATAGTCCTGATCTTTTAGATCATTTTACAGATTGCTTAGAAAATGTTTATTGTTTTTATTCTCAAGATAAAACGCATTTTTCCATGAAAACACTCTCTCATGAAATTTTAGATCAAAAACTAGAAGAAGGATGGCAATTAGGTGATTTATATCGTGTAGGAGATCCTACTGTGGGAGGATGTCCGTGGTAGTTTGGGTATTTGCAGGTGAATGGTTACATACACCTTTGCTATTACTAAAAATAGTCCCAGAAAATTTACAAAAAAGATGTCCTTTATTTCGAGAACTTTATAATTATCTACACGATTTCTGTAGTAATTATTAGTCATCATCATTCACCTAATCTAAAAACTCTCCCAAACTTGGTACATTTACCCAACTTCCTCTTTCATGAGATTCATGGGATAAATCCATTAACAATTGCGAATAAACCCCTTCTTTTAGAGAAGGTGTAGTTTGTTGATGATTAGTAATTCCTTTTACCCATTCATCAACAACCCGAAGAAAAGCACAAATTCGCCCATCATGATAATGTTGAGGAAAGAGAAATTGTTGCGGAACTGCTATTTCTTTTAAGGATTCACCCGGTTGAGAACCCCAAATTTGAAAACCATGAATATAGTCTTTTTGATTTTTACTACCTAAAACTAATGTTCCCTTATCCCCATATACTTCTATCCAATGAGTTCTTTCTGCATGAACAACTGCACTAATAGAAACTTGACAAGGTGTACCATTTACTAATTCCAAAGATAATAAACAAGTATCATCAGTATCAACTGCTTGTAATTCCCCATTTGCAGGGTTCACTCTTTCAGAAATAGCAGTAATTAAATGAGCATTTAATTTACCAACTGAACCGAATAACCAATTAATATAATCGAAAGCATGAGAACCTAAAGAACCTAAAGCACCTCCACCTTTTTCTTTACTAGAATACCAATTCCAAGGACGAGAAGTATCAGCGCGAGAAGAACCCAACCAATCAATTTTAATTAATCGGATGTTCCCCACATAATTTGCAGCCAGAAGTTGAGCGAAAAATTGCCATTCTGGGACAAACCGAAATTCAAAATCTACAGTTGCAATTACACCTTGACTCTTTGCTAAGTGATATAATTCTTTAGCTTCGGTGACATTTAAAGTTAGAGGTTTTTCTAACAAGAGATGTTTACCAGCTTGCAAAACCTGTTTAGCCATTTCATAATGCAAAAATGGCGGTGTGGAAATGCTGACAGCTTCAACTGTGGGTAAAGCTAGAATTTCTGCTAAATTATCGCTTGCATAGGGGATATTATGACTGGCAGCAATAGTTTTTGCTTTATTAATATCTCGATGATAAACAGCGACGATTTTAGTATTATGATGTGCTTGAAATGTAGGAATATGAACTTTTTGACCAAATCCCGTACCAACAACTGCTACCCCAATCATGTTTAGTTTTTATAAAATTTACTTAATAATTGTACAGATTAATTGGATTTTCAGAAAGTTAATGGCGAAAATTATTAATAATTAAAAATAATCGCCATTAAATTCACAGAGACAAAATACTCAAACCTTAGATAGAAACTGAGGGTGGGGTAATAGTGTTATTAGCAAGTAAATCTACATCTTTCGATGCTTCATTTACGCGCAGAATTTTCGCTCCTAACTGCTGCAACTTTAGATCCAGACGATCATAGCCTCGATCTAAGTGGTGTAATCCTTGAACAATGGTTGTTCCCGTCGCTGCTAATCCGGCTATGACTAAAGCTGCGGAAGCTCTTAAATCCGTGCCTATGACTGGTGCGCCCGATAACACTGGCACTCCCCGGACAAAAGCAGTATTACCTTTAACACGGATATCCGCGCCCAGACGATTTAACTCAGAAGCATGACGCAAGCGATTTTCAAAGACTGATTCGTTAATGATACTGTCACCTTCAGCTACAGTTAGTAAAGCCATGAAAGGTGCTTGCATATCCGTAGGAAAACCAGGATGGGGCAAGGTATCAATATTTATAGCTTTGAGAGTTTTCGCTGGCAAAATCCGTAAGCAATCTTTCCCTTCCTCAATAATAGATACACCAATCTCCTGCAACTTGGCAATAACGGGGATTAAATGATCTGGTACAACAGGAGATAGAAGTAGTTCAGAACGGGTAATTGCACCAGCAATTAATAATGTTCCTGCTTCAATGCGGTCAGGAATAATAGTATAATCAGTAGAGTGTAATTTAGGTACACCGACTATCGTAATTGTACTTGTTCCTGCACCTTGAATTTTTGCTCCCATTGAGTTACAGAAGTTAGCTAAATCAACTACTTCTGGCTCTCTGGCAGCGTTGTCAATGATGGTTTCTCCATCTGCTAGGGTAGCAGCCATCATCAAGGTTTCTGTCGCACCAACACTGGGAGTATCTAAATAGATTTTTGCTCCTGTTAATCTGCCATTATTCCCAGGAACATGAGCATTGCAAATACCGTGTTCAATTAACACTTCTGCGCCCATTGCTTGCAGTCCTCTGACGTGCAAATCTACCGGTCTAGCACCAATGGCACAACCCCCTGGTAAGGGCATTTGTGCTACTCCTAGTCGAGCTAAAATTGGACCAATGGCAAAGAAACTGGCTCGCAGTTGGGTAACTAGTTCATAAGGGGCTTTAGATGTGGTAATTTCTCGCGCATCAACATCTAAAATGTCCCCTTCTCTATTTAAACGTAATCCTAAAGCTGATAAAACTTGTCCCATCCGTTCTACGTCCGCTAATAAGGGAACGTTGCGAATGCGACAATCACCGGAACAGAGGAATGTTCCAGCCATGATTACCAGGGCGGAATTCTTAGCTCCGCTAATTTTTACATGACCCCCCAAAGGATGCCCTCCACTGATTTGCAAGACTGAGGAGTCTGTTGCCAGTGAAGACTTGGCATCTGGTAAGCTGCTAGAAGAATTAATAAGCCTACCTCCAAAAGTACGTAATTATAAAGGTTTGACGTTGCTTTTTATTCTAAGTCGATTATCTTCTGGCTAAAAGCAAAGAAGAGTCTTCTCTAAGTTGTCAAATGCCATAAATGCCGTTAGATTCTATCATGCAGTATGCCAGCTTGATTGGAAAAATGGGGATTGGCTAGATGTGAACAAAATTTTAAAATTTTTCTGTCTCTATTCTGGCAAATCTTTTCTTGACAAATCAAAAAAATTAGGCAATAATGATAAACTGTTAATAAGATTCAATCCCTGCGGAACTGGCGGAATTGGCAGACGCGCTAGATTCAGGTTCTAGTGCCTTCACGGGCTTCCGGGTTCAAGTCCCGGGTTCCGCATATCAATTTTGGATGTAGCTTTTTACTAAGAGTAAGCCACAAAATAAATGATCCTGTTTTGTCATGCTGAATGTAGCGTTCGCGGAGCTTGGCGTTAGCCATAGCGAAACGAAACATCTCAAGAGATTCTTCACTACACTTCGTTTCGTAATGCCTCTGGCACGCTGCGCGAACAGAATGACATTGGGCATTTCTTTTTGTGGAGTTCTCTAAAACGTTCTTGTATAGTTAGCGGGCAGGATGCCCGCACCACAAGAAAATTTGGGATACTTTTTAAATTGGATAACTCTAAGAGGGTGTTTGAAAAGTCATAATTGCTGTATCAAATGTTCTACCCTTCCCTTATAAAGGCTATCGTGTACACACAAGTTAAATTATCCCCCTTAATCCCCCCGATGCTTTGGGGGAAACCGGAAAAATCAGTCCCCTCCCCAAAGCATCGGGGAGGGTTAGGGTGGGGTAATTTGAGGAATAATGGTGACTCCTGCTGTAAGTAGGTGAACACAATAAGGGACTTCCAAGAAATAAATTATCCTGATTAACGAACCACAGAGGCGCAGAGGACACAGAGGAATAAGGGTTTGAGAGATTTTTGCGTTAGGTGGTTGAGTATTTTTTTATTTGGAAGTCCCTAAAACCAAACTGTGTAAAGAAACGTAAAATCGCTGAAAACTTCTTTACTCTTGCCTCTTGTCTCTTGCCTCTTGCCTCTTGCCCCTTGCCTTGCTATAACGACAATTTTCAACGCCAACCTACTTATCAATGTTCAAATAAATCCTTGAATTGTAATAAATCTAAAGTAACTATTGTGGGTAAAACTTGAAAACATTCTTGGGCAACTTGCGAACGTTCTTCCCGTTCTAACATAGTTGTAAGCTTTTCTCGTACACTTAACAAATAACGGACATCATTAGCCGCATAACTTAATTGTGCATCAGATAAATTACTAGCATTACCCCAATCAGAACATTGGGAACTTTTGTCTAATTCCACTTTTTCCAACTCTAAAACCACATCTTTTAAACCATGACGATTTGTATAAGTTCTAGCTAACTTACTAGCAATTTTAGTACAAAAAATGGGCTGTACAATAATATCTAAATTCTGCCGTAAAGTAGCAACATCAAATCTGGCAAAGTGGAAAACCTTGACAATATCAGTTGCTTCCATTAAAACTTTCAAATTTGGTGCTACCGTTTGTCCTCTAGAGATCCGAATGGCTGTGACTTGTCCTTCCGGGTTGCAGAGTTGAACTAGACATAAGCGATCGCGCCCAGGTAAAAGTCCCATCGTTTCCGTATCAACAGCGATCGCCGGAGATCTTAAATACTCAGCCAGAATTTCATCACTTAAGTCGCGATCGCTAACCTGAAAATCTTGTAATGTCATGAACTTATCAAATATAAATTATCTTTATTTTGCCAGACAACATGACCCAAAATTTCTTTCTTCCGCCTGACTCCTACCCCATCAGCAACCCCTACTTATTAGCATTCAAAAATATTTGCGTTAAATACACTTCCCCCTTCTGATTAGTAGCCACACCAACCCCAGTTAAATTATATTTACCCTGAAGATTCTTCAGATGACCGGGACTTTTTAACCAACCAGAAACCGCCTCATTGGCAGGATTGCTATATCCAGTATTATAAGCCACATTTTCTGCCGCACTAGTGTATTTAAGAGGAATCGCCATCACCCGCTGTTCAAATCCTTGATGGCTAAAAGGAACTTCACCCGTCGCCATATTTTGACTGTGAATCCTGGCTTGCTGACTGATTTTTTCGCTTAAATTTAGTTGTTTTAGCCCGCGTTTTGCCCGATATTGATTAATTTGAGTAAAAACCGATTTCTCTAAATTAGTAGTTTCAAACCCAAGATTAGATATTTTGGCTTGACTTGTCACCAGTGATGAAGGCTGATATCCGCCAGTTTGTTTAGCAGAACTATTATCTGGATTCGCAGCAGTCATATAGCCACTAGCGATGACAAGCGTACTTAAAGCGATGCCAAAAGCAGTTTGTCGTAACATAGATTTTTAAGCTAAGTAATGTATGGATTTACTGGATATATACCCTATCTTCTGATTATCAGAATACTTACCAGGATACTATTTGCCGAATATAAACTAAAGAATCATCAAATTTTCACAATTCAAAGCAGTCATATCTCACTCATGACTATAAAACTAATAGATGTTATTTACACTACATTATTAATCAAAATCATTAGTAATAAATAGTATCCAATGATAGATGTCATAGATACTATTTTTATTAATCAATTATTTTTGACAAAAACTTACAGCAGGAGTCAGGAGGAAGAATTAGATCAAGATAGGAATAGCAGTCAACTTAAGCTCAAATCCCTACCACATCTCGTTCCTAGTCTCTGACTAGGAATGCAGTTAATGAGGCTCTGCCTCTAATATTATTGAAGGCAGAGCCTTCTAGAATTCATTCCCAGTCAGAGACTGGGAATGAGATGACTTGAGTTCTTTGCGGGATAGAGGTTTTACGTTAAGTTGACACCAATGAGCATGAGCTAAACCCCTACCTTGTGAATCAAATAATTAAGCCGTGTTGGGTATAATTAGTGAATTAAGAACTTAGCCGCCGTTTGCACATCCTTATCGCCGCGCCCAGAACAGTTGATAATGAGATTAGGACTACCAGCAAGTTGAGGACAGAGAGTTTCCAGGTAAGCGATCGCATGAGAAGTTTCCAAAGCTGGTATAATACCCTCCAACTTCGACAACCGTTGGAACGCTTCCAAAGCCTCAGCATCCGTTACACTGTAATATTCAGCCCTGCCAATATCCTTCATATAACTGTGTTCAGGACCAACGCCAGGATAATCCAACCCAGCACTAATAGAATGGGGTTCAATCACCTGTCCATCATCATCCTGCAAAAGATAACTCATCGAACCATGTAACACACCAACCTGTCCCTTTGTCAGAGTAGCTGCGTGTTTGCCAGTATCCACACCCTCACCAGCAGCCTCCACCCCAATTAACCGCACAGACGATTCTTTCACAAACTCGTGAAATAGTCCCATAGCATTAGA
The DNA here is from genome assembly GCF_017355725.1 of Anabaena sp. 54. Classification (NCBI taxonomy): domain Bacteria; kingdom Bacillati; phylum Cyanobacteriota; class Cyanophyceae; order Nostocales; family Nostocaceae; genus Anabaena; species Anabaena sp. 54. The sequence continues at coordinate 943 of NZ_JAAVWA010000048.1, read as the reverse complement.
ACCACCACCCACACAAGCCACCAGAATATCAGGCAACCCACCCCATTTTTCCATCGCTTGAGCGCGAGTTTCCTCACCAATCACCGCATGAAAATCCCGAACCATCATCGGGTAAGGATGGGGACCAGCCACAGAACCCAGGATGTAATGGGTCGTTTCCACATTCGTTACCCAGTCCCGGATGGCTTCAGAAGTGGCATCTTTGAGAGTTCCCGTCCCCGCAGACACCGGACGAACTTCCGCCCCCATCAGCCGCATTCTGAACACATTTAAAGATTGGCGTTCCATGTCGTGAACACCCATGTAAATAATACATTCCAAACCAAACCGAGCGCAAACAGTCGCCGTTGCTACACCATGTTGTCCTGCACCAGTTTCCGCAATAATCCGCCGTTTACCCATACGCTTGGCTAATAATACCTGACCGAGAGCATTATTAATCTTATGTGCGCCAGTATGGTTCAAATCTTCCCGCTTCAAGTAGATTTGCGCCCCTGTACCATCAGGACGAGCATAATTAGCAGTCAGCCTTTCAGCAAAGTACAAAGGAGTAGCCCGTCCGACATAATCTTTCAATAAACCTTGTAATTCAGCTTGAAAAGCCGATTCATGGCGATACTTCTGATATGCTGCTTCTAATTCAGCCAACGCCGGCATCAAAGTTTCAGGAACATACTTACCACCAAAGCTGCCAAAACGTCCTAGAGTATCAGGTACTGAAGCCGTTTGTGAGAAATGAGGAGAGAGAGGAGTAGTAGTCACGGATTGGGTAAAATAAGAGAACAAAGTTAATTGTAATTCTAGAACAATATTGTAGTCAGGGCTTCTAGCTAGTCCCCCCTTCCCAATCTCCACAATTCTCGTTTCTCGTTCCCAGTCTCTGACTGGGAATGCCATTTTAGAGGTTCTACCTCCAGTTAGGGACTTCCAAGAAATAAATTAT
>NZ_JAAVWA010000047.1:0-27698 GCF_017355725.1 Anabaena sp. 54 | reverse complement strand
CCATCAATGTCAACTGGAGGAGCGGCGATGAATGCAATTACGAAGCAAGCGATCGCAGATAGGAGGGTGGGGATCATTAATACACCGAACCAACCGATATATAAACGATTGTCTGTGCTGGTGATCCAACCGCAGAAGCGATCCCACACATTAGCACTTTCGCGCTGTTGTAAGGTAGTTGTCATTTTATGATTGCTTTATTTTCTTATGATGTTGGTAGGTTGTTTTGCCTACCTGAATACAACATTAGAGGATAAGTTTAAATTTGTAAAGATAATTAAAATTAGTATTAGTTATATCAGTTATATGTTTTCCTAATGTGATGAGATTTACAGGAATTGCAGCAGAAAATTCACCTCTAAAAATCAAAGTATATATAAGGTAAACTACCCTCAGGCGCTAGTAACCAAACTGCATAAAAACATAGGGGAACAAAAACAATTTTAATTGGCCAGCTAAATTCTAATTTCATGCCTCGCTTAAAAATATATGCTATAAACATTAGTAAAGCTATGCCTATTAACAAATAAGAAAGTTGGTACTGACTTATATTTAAGGCTTCTACATAGATTTTTTCTGAAAATTGTTGATCACCGGCATGACCCCAAAAGTTTTTGATCACTAAAGCGGAATCTTGGAGGTTGGGGAGACGAAACCAAATCCAGGATGTGAAAACCATGATTTGTGTTAAAAGCCAAGCAAAAATAACTCCTAGCGGATTTTGCCAAAATGAATTAAGAATTGTCAAGCGATCGCTTAGTAGAACTGTGAGACGATGAACTACTAAAGCGACACCATGCAATAGACCCCAAATAATAAAACCCCAAGCTGAACCGTGCCAAATACCAGCCACTAACATGACTATCAATAAATTTCCGCAGGTACGCATTAATCCGCGCCGAGAACCGCCTAAAGGAAAGTAAAGATAATTACGTAGCCAATCACCTAATGTAATGTGCCAGCGTCGCCAAAAATCAGCAATACTTGTACTGAAGTAAGGAAAATCAAAGTTTTCCGGTAAAACCAACCCAAATAGTAAAGCACTACCACGAGCAATATCAACATAACCATTGAAATCTAAATATAACTGTAAGCCATAAGCAAAGGTAGCTAACCACAAATCTGTACTACCTGCCCTTTGTAAGTTACCAAAACATAAATCTACAAATATACCCAAATTATCAGCGAGGATACCTTTTTTAACTGCACCTCTAGCAATTAACCACATTCCTTCAGCAACTCTATCAATGCTGGGAAATCTGAGGGTATCAAATTGAATCGCTAAATTATGGTAACGAGTAATGGGTCCAGAAATTAGTTTAGCAAAAAATAATTTATATGTGGCAAATTGGATAAATTTAGTAGCAGCCTGAGCGCCACGATAAATATCTATTAAATAAGCAATACATTCAAAGGTAAAGAAAGAAATTCCTAGAGGTGCAACTAACTTAATCAATGATTCTGGTGAACTTGTTGGCTGATTAAAAACTAAATTTAGAAAATGATTTATGTATTTAAAGCCTAAAAGAATAAAAACATTAAAACCTATGCCAATCCACAATACTTTAAGACGGCGTTGATTCCAGTCAGCTTGAGCAAATTGCCATTCCTCATTAGATAAATTCCAGTTTTGAGAATGTTTTCCTGGTGAAGTATTACTGCCAATTTCTAAACCTAGATGGAAGTTGATAAAAGTTAGTGTTAAAAGCAATGGTAAATATTGAATATTCAAAGATGCGTAAAATAAAAGACTAGCTATTAACAGTATCCATAATCTTATATTTGCTAAATTAACAGTCCAGTAGATGCCTAAAACACTCAATAGAAACAACCCATAAAAAATTGATATAAATTTCATTGTTTGTTAATTGATAATTCTGAATTTGTGATGAGGAAGAAAGAATACAAGTATTTTGTTATTTTTCGTAAGTTAGGAATGAGGATGAAGAATATTTTCTCATCTATTCTCTATTTCCTATTTAATCATTTTGTTGGCCAGCTAATCATTGGATCTATAGCTAGTTTATTGGATACTTCATAAGCACCATAACGATTGAGGTGACTAGGATCTGAAAAGTAATCATTTGCTTTTGTCCATAGCTGACTTAAATCACGATAGATAAATTGAGGATGATTGGTAAAGGTTAATAAATACTCTTGAAACTGTTGCTCATATTTCATGCGTACGGGATCTAAATAATCTGAAGTGAGAGGCATATTCACAAAGACGAGAGAGATATTATTATTTTTGGTAAACTCTAACATGGAATGGAATGCCTGATCTTGTTTACCTGCTAATTGGAAAGATTTATAATCATTATCGTAATCTCCAGAGACTTTGGGATGTTTTTGATAGTATGTGGTGGGATTATAGCGAATAGATAAAGGTAAGAATCCATCAAAATCAACTCCTTGGAGAGAAGAATTATTGTCTATTTCTGAATCATGAGTGATGTGGACTTTTGATTTAACTGGGGAATGTTGATAGCTAAAAGGTAGATATTGAAGTTGTTTTTGGAGAAGAATTTTAATTTGATCACGGCTTTTATAACTAGCAGATAAATTAGCTACAGACTGATTTAACCAATCGTTAGTGGTTTGATAGATATTAGTATCTGCTGTTTTAGGTTTATTACTAACTTTTTCTGTGGGATCTTTTAGATTTTTATTACCTTCATTAGCTTTGACTTTTGTTGGAGATTTCTGCAATATTTGTTTGTATCCTGGTGAAGATTCAATTGCATTGAAAGTAATATCTTCTCTCCCATTGTTAAAGGCACGAGAACCATCTGCCCATAAAATTATTTTTGGTAGTTCTTGGGGTTCTAAAACCTGACGGATGAGAACATCAACGACTTGGGCTGTTGCTCCATTAATGCCAAAGTTAAATATATCAATATTGCTATGATTCTGGGAGGATAAAGCTTTAGAAAGGGCGACAGGATCAACTCCTCTCAGTGCGCGAGAAGAACCAACAATTAAGACATCTGGTGGACGTTTTTTTGTAGATAACCGCTGTTTATATAGAGCTAATTGTTCATCTAATTGCCTAGCATTAAAAGTGGGTATTTGCGATCTGGCTGCTAATAAAATAGCTGTAGAAGTGGCTTTTTCTTTTAATGGTCCGGCTGGCAAATTTCCTGATTGAGCATTATTATCATTAATAAATCCAGAAGCATTAAAGGCGGAGGGATCATTATTAAGTAATTCTGTTGTCCCTGGTTGATTTGAAAATGATGTTTTCTGATTATTTGGTGATAGTGAGGATGCTTGTGCTTGTGAGGATAATGGTGAAACAATATTATTACTAGCTTTTGGTGAATTTTTAACAGTATGTGCGACGACGTAGCCTAACATAAAATCACTTTGTAAGGCGAGAAGTAATCCTAATGCTAACCAAATCATCCCGCTGCCAATTCCTTGATTATCGGGATTTTCGTCTATTTCCTGATTAGATGGTGTAAATATTTGACTGTTTAAAAGTAAATTTCTGATTAATTTATTGGTGTTTAGTACCCAATTCTTTGATGCTTCTTTGAGAAAACTTTTTACTTTTTCATTGGTTAAATCGGGACGCAAAATTTCTTCACTGTTTTCATCTATCATTAGGGAATTTACATATTCTGATGTAGCGGCAAATTCTGGTGTTGCTTCAGGAACTAATCGAGAACGTTCTTCTAGATCAGCCCCATGATGCCATACGGGTTCTTTATCACCAGCACGACGACCATAAACACGGACACCAGTAATACCAGAAATTTTCAGTTGGCGGATAAATTGAGTCACTTTACTAGAAACTTGATAGCGTGTAGGACAAACGGGAGCATCACACATTATGTGTAATAAATCTTCTTTGCGAACTAGTAGTACCCGGATACCACCTGTTTTCAATCGCCAATCTAGGTTGGGATTGAGTAGTCGCTCGAGTAAAAAAATGATGGCTGGTTGATCACCTGCACGGGCAAGCTCCAATGCAGATGTGAGTAGGAATGGATGCTCAGATGCTGGTAGAGATACCCAATCTATCCAAGTTGGTTGTTTGTCTGTGGTTTTTTGTCCGTATATGGCGGCTGAGATAATGGCTTGAGGAGCAATACTTTCGAGTAGGGGGACAATGGCTTGTAGTGCGGTCGTTTTATCCGGTGCGGGTGCGGTTTCTAAGGGGTCAAAAGCTGGGGTACAGAAGATGTGTAAGGTAGATTCTTTGAGGGAAGTTTGCAATGCTATTTCGAAGCCTAATAATTCTTCAGTTAATATTCTAGCGATCGCTTGCACATCTCCCCATCGCGCCCATTCTTTTAACATCACCTCTGGAGGTGTCAAATCTACTCTTACCCGCCAATCTGGCTCTGTTTCCCCTCGAACTTGGGCAACAATAATGGCATCCTGATAACCGACAAGCTGCAAATGTCTGAGCTTTTGGGCTACCGTTTCTGCCAATAATGATGAATCAGGGCTATAGCTAGACTGACAAAATACCCAAAGACGATTAGCGACAATCTGAGAGTTATTTTTCGCCGCAGAGGGTTTAATTTTTACCTGTATTGCTATACCTAAATGGCTGAGATGTTCGCTCAAATAGCGAGCAATGGCATCCCCATCCCCTTGACGTGCCAAACTTTCATTAGAGATAATCAGCGAGCCTCCAGGGCTTATAGGCGTTTCTGTCTGTGCCAATAGTGCCTGTTCTAAATGTCGTTCCAGTTGATTTAAATATACCCGATGGCACCATTCAGGACGGTGTTCCCCTTTTTTTCGACCATAAATTAATACTTGGTATATTGACGGTTGTTCGTCATTGGTGAGGGTATCTACATCAGTTTGCTGTAGTGCTTGCAATAACTCCGATAAGGTTTGCCAGCGTTGTGGACATTCAGCGTTTTCACAGAGAATATGTAGGTCATTACCTAGCAATCGGACTTTTACCCCGAAAGTATTTATACCCGTTGCTTGGCTTACCCATTGCACTAAGGAATTTTGACGATCATCAAGTAATACTGTTTTCATGGGCGGTGGGATTTAACAGCAAGGTTGTATGGGGGAGTTTCGGCTGTACTTGTCAACTAGAATCATAGAACTATCACATTTTGCCATTTTTTTAAATAATTTAGGACTTACGCAGCTTGCAAAATTGACAAAGATGGTCTTGGAGAATGTTTGAAAAGTGGTATCCCGTAATTTTCATCACATTTTTACCCCCCGTTCTTCTAAAGGGGGGTAACAATAAAAATCTAGTTCCCTCCCCTTTATAAGGTTTTATCAATTTCAGGATTAACCCAACAATCATCAGTAACAATAAAAATCTAGTTCCCTCCCCTTTATAAGGGGAGGGTTAGGGAGGGGTAAAATATTTGATACAGCAATCATGACTTTTCAAACACCATCTTATGGAAGAATTTAGGAATTAGGAGGTAGGGGCGCAGCAGGGTTAGCGCATTTCAACCCCTATTGACAAAGGGATTTATTCGATATGTGGGAGGATGTTCAATTGACACAACTCAAGGTAGTTTAAGAGATAACCCATCTAACCACTGTATCTAAGTAATGTCAACGGGATTTAAGAAGAAGTGCAAAACCAAAACATCTGTTATACCCTCACCGCACCCTACAATCAATCATACCATCTCCTATAATTGATCGGATAACCTGCACACCTACATTGAAACTGTGACTGAAACTGGAAAATACAAAGATACCGTCAACTTACCCAAAACCACCCACCAGAATAAGTAGTCGGACAAAATTAAATTCACTTGTTGAGAGAGGGAACAGGTGACAAGTGACAGAAAAATAAGTTGTGCAATTAATTCTGTCCCATTACTTATTATAATTAATGTTGGGTTTCCTTACGTCAACCCAACCTACGGGGTAAAATCAAGATTATAAAACACAACTTTAATCACAGGATATTTATAGTATGGAATATCGCCGCGCTAAAGTGGCAGGAGGAACATACTTTTTTACAGTGGTGACAGAGAAAAGACGAAAAATATTATGTTTACCAAAAAATGTTTCTTTATTAAGATATGCTTTTGGTTATGTAATACAGAAACATCCATTTATTATAGATGCTGTTGTTATTTTACCTGATCATGTCTACTGTATTTGGACTTTACCAGAAAATTATCATGATTTTTCTACCCGTTGGCGGTTAATTAAAAGTTATTTTAGTCGTAAATGTGAAACTATTTCACCAGAAAATATAGGAATCCGGTTTGATTCCTGAATTTTCCGTTGAGTTAGGGAACAGGGAACAGGGAACAGGGAACAGGGAAGAAGGATTTCAGTATGTACCGAGTTCTGTTCAAAAATCAAATAGGAGTCCTATATATCTGCATCTAGAAAAAAGAAAAAACAACGGGCTATATGGCAATATCGTTTTTGGGAACATTTAATTAGAGATGAAATAGATTTTCAAAATCACGTTGAATATATTCATTATAATCCTGTGAAACATGGTTTTGTAACAGCACCAAAGGATTGGGAATATTCAAGTTTTCATCGCGCTGTGCGTCAAGGTATGTATGACATGATGTGGGGTGCGGGTGAGGAAATTATTTTTGATAATGATATTGGCAACGAGTAGGTTGGGTTGAATGAAATGAAACCCAACATTAATTTTAAAATACCAATGAGTGGTGTTGGGTTTCGTTCCTCAACCCAACCTACATTTGCCATTTGCGGACGGTTAGTGGTATAATTTGAAGATGGGTTTTAATCCCTAACTATATCTCTTTTGCAAAAATCACTTCAATTTCAGTATGAAAGTAGTATCTATTATTAACTATAAAGGTGGCGTTGGTAAAACCACTATCACCGCTAATCTGGGAACGGAATTAGCGTGTAGAGGGTATAGAGTGTTATTAATTGATGCTGATCCTCAGTGCAGTTTAACATTTTCTTTTTTTAATTCTTCCGATCAATTAGACTGGTTTGAAGAAAAAGAATTGACATTAAAAACATTTTTTACTTCATTAATAAAGCCTATTCCTAACCCCAAATCATTTGGTGACGTGAGGGTGAAGGTAAGTAAAATTAATAAAAAAATACAAGAACAGGGTGGAAAAGGTTCATTACATTTAATTGCTTCTCACTTAGAATTAATTAACATTGACATGAAACTCGCTGGTATCTTGGCAGGAGGAATTGACAGATATGAACAAGCATCAAGATACTTCAATTGTTTTAGTTCAATTTCTCAAGGATTAGAAAAATTAAAATCACAGTATGACTTTGTTTTAATTGACTGCCCTCCCAATTTCAACATTGTCACTAAAACATCTATAGCAGCTAGTAATTACATCTTAATACCATCAAGACCAGACCATTTATCAACATTAGGAATATCCTATTTAAAGAAAAGTGTTATAGAGTTTGTCGAAGAGTATAATTACTATACAAAACAAGCTAACATTTCAGTGATTGATCCTAAAATTATTGGAGTAGTATTTACAATGGTAAAAGTTCATACTGAGCAACCAATTAATGCTCATCAAAGATACATGAATAATGTTGTAAAAGAACAAAAATTAAAGATTTTTGATGCTTTTATTAGAGAAAATCAAACTACATTTGCAATGGCTCCAGAAAAGGGAATTCCTGTTGTTTTAAGTGCGTCTTCATCATCAAATATTGTTCAAGAACTTAAAGAACTGGTAGATGAATTTGAATATTTGATTAATTAGATTGATAGAAAATACTATGGATAATTACCAAGTTAACAACGAACATCACAATGATATTCCAAAGGAAGTAATTGAATTATTCAGAAAACAATGGATAAAATTTAATGATGATCAAAAAAATGATATTTTGCAAGGTGACGCTCAACTTAGGGTAAATTGTTTTTATCCAAAAGCTGTTAAAAAGAAAGATATTTCGTCTTGCAAACCTATTGATAAAAATCATCAACATGAAAATTTAGACTATACTCAACTTTCACAAAGATTAGATGAGTTAAATTCAAAAGAAGAGGGACTAGACTTTTTAAAATTGTCTTTCTCTACAAAAAAATCTCTAGAGTCTTTTGCAAAATTTTTGAAAATCTCGACACAAAAACAAAATCAACAAGAACTGAGAGAAAGTATTGTTTCTGCAACAATAGGTTATCGGTTAACAATACAGTTTATTGAAAAAAGAAGAAGACCAAAACTAGAGGATGAATTTTTAGATGAAAATGAAAAATTTACTCAAGTAGTTAAATTTTGTATTTTTATTGATCTGGAATGGTATTTTCTTCTTCATATTGAGCTATTGCTTGTTCAATTATTTCATTACTCACATCTGTCAGATCCGATTTAGAATAAATTGTAGTGAGTATAATTCCTTGAGCATTTTTTAGATAATAAATCACTCTATATCCTCCACTTTTTCCTTTTTGAATGTTACTATTTTTAATACGAACTTTGAAAACTTGATATTTAATTCCCGCAATTCTATCTCCAGGAATTTCACCTGCTTGTAGTTGATTAATTAAAGGTTGAATATCACTACGAATGGAACGATAGCGTTTAGCCAGTTCTCTTAAATCTCTTTGAAAACGAGGAGTAAGAGCAATTTCAATTGGTAGTGGTTCATTATTATTCTGCATCTATTCCTTCCCACATTTGTGAAAGGGGTATAGTTTTTCCACTTAATGCTTCTTTTATTCCCTGATGAATACCTTCAATTACAATTTCTGTGGGTGTTTCTTCAAGAGATGAATTTTTCTCTAATTGGAAAATAGATTTTTGTAGTAATTGTAATGTATAAGTTTCCACAGAAAGTCCTTGCTGTTGTGCTTCCTGTATTAAATACTGTTCTAATTCTGGTGGTAGGTTAAGGGTTAGTGTCATAAGTCTATTGTGGGTGACTTTATATATTGTAAACCGGCAAAAACAAAAAATTAACTCCAAAATACCAATGTGTAATGTTGGGTTTTCTCAACTGAACCCAAGGGGCTTAAAATGGTGGATGACGGCCAAGTAATTCCTCTTCTCCGCGAATTGCTAACATCATGGGACGATTCATTTTTAATGCTTCAACAGTTCCTCTTCCTGTAGCTGTTAATCCTACCACTCTCACATCATCCCAGCGAAAGTTTTCTGGCCATACTTGTTGACGAGGATTAAAAATAGATACTTCTTTTTTTGTTTCTGGATCTTTTACTGTTTGTCTAGCAGATTTACGCAGTGAGCATGACACACAAGCAAGAGCTAAATTATCAGATGTTGTTGCACCACCAGCCACAACCGGAATAATATGATCTATGTGAAATGTTGCAGCTTGTCCCGCTTGAGACAAACAACAATATTCACACCTATCTTTTGCACGCTGGATAACTAATTGACGTAGCGAACTTGGAATTTTCCCCATTTATACCGCCCGCATGATACGCTGAGAACGTAAGGAAAGCAAAGATAAAAATTCCGCCAAATCAACTAAACCTTCAGCTTCATTTCTTTCGGCTAAAGTCAATTCTTCACCAGCATCTTGACGATCTAATAAAAATTTTAACCGCGCTTGCACAGCTTCAGGAAGTTGAAAATAAGTCAAACTAACGGGTATCTCAATTACTTCATTCATATAAAATTTTCCTCTAATTGAACAGTGTAGTAAGCAATTTCTCTCACTTTAGATAAAGGAATAGGAATTCCTAAAGTTTTGTAGCCTACGTTCTGAATTTCCTTTTCTTGGAGTTCCCAACGATGACACCAAATCATATTTCTCATTTTTCCAGGTTCAACTACTAATACTTCCATCGTTGGTAGTAAAAATATCCAGTATTCAGCCTGTGATAGCCATCCCCAACCAGAAATATTTTTATTATCTACAGAGACAGTTTCAAAAAATAAATTGCCTGTTCTAGATGAAGCTAAGTCAAATTTATATTCAACGCTGACAGTGCTTCCATCTGGCCGCATCAAGATTCTGTCTATTCCAGATTTTTGATACTTTTTAATGCTGGAAACATCTAAAATTCTATAAATAGAGCCAAGCCATTTATCAAGAATATTTTCACCATTCTTGCCTATGAACTCTTGGCTCTTAAAATCATATGTTCTAGTCTTCCTCTGTGTTTTCATTGTTATACCCATTTTCAGCATATAGCATTGGAATAGTAAGCTGCATACCGCGATTGTGAAGACGAATAGGCATTCCAAAAAAGATAGAAATACTTTTAATCCAGTTCTTTAATGTTTGCGAACGACGATTACTTGTATCAGCACCTCTTAATATTTCTGGAAAAACTAAATTTTTAACTAGCTCATCATTGAGTATCAAGTCCTCATTTAGTTGACTATCAATTTCTGAAACAGCAACAATAATTCGCCAAACAGGAGGATAATGTAACATGGCTTCATACAGTAATCTTCGTTTTAAATCATCATTAATTCCTTCAGCAATTCGTCTTCCTTGTTCTGTAATTTCTAATATCCATTTGTTGCCTTTGCGTGTCTTTGTAATCAATTTAAGCTGCTCAAGAGTGTGTTTTGCATACTGTCCATGTCGAGAGATATATCTCTTTTCTTTACCTCTATGTCCTAATTGATAACCTAATTCATAGGAATCTTGAATGCCTTGATGAATTAATTCGATAGCTTTAACGATTTTTTCTGGTTTATCGTACTGGGGAATAGATTCTATAACATCCTTATCATCCCATTCATCCTGAATGTTAAATCTCTGTCTAAATATGTCTGCTGGCTTCAGTTTGATAGCAATTATTAAAACCTCTTTATTTGCAAAGTTGGATCTGTAAAACAAATTACAAGATAAACCAGAAATTTTATGCGTATTAACATCATAAAAATCTGTTTTGCTAAATTGACCATCTCTTTTGAGAATGTCTATAAAGTGATTGATCTCTAAACGAACTTCAGGAGGATAATACTTTTGTAGGTTATTTAGCTGTTTTTGTAATTCCGAATCAGCTTTGATGTTGAACATGAATTATTTCTTCCTTGAGTAAACTTTCTACTTGAATAAGACCGCTATCTATGGCAAGAAGCTTATGAGCAACTTCTGAAATTGGAATTGAAAGATAATTTGTGAGACGAGGGCTAACAAAAGCAACTGCTCTGCGCGTATGATATGTCACATAAATACAATCAACATCCATTTGTAAGCGTTCCCAACATTCCGTTAGATGTAGTCGGAAATCTGATAAAGACATTTCTTCACTTTTACTAATAGCGCCATCTTTTTCAGCTTGTTCTAAATCCTTTAAAGGAACTAAGAATGCAACTACTTGACCATAATAGGTAGCAGCAATTCTCTTCATCCCTAACTGAACTTGACGCTTGAACTTTGGCAAGCTCTCTCTAAGGTCTGATAGTGGGAGCTGCTTAAAAGAACTCACGTGCTTTTTCCTCTCAATGCAATAGTACAAACATATTATTCATCGTTTGACTAAATTTGTATATCAGACAATATAGCTTTATCTAGCAAAAGTTGTCAATATGTATTTTAAGTAGTTTTGTTATTGTTTTACAATTTATAGCTAAAAAGCTTGTATAGAAGTAGTTTCAGTTCTAAACTATTTGGCATTTTCTCTACCTATGCTCCCGTAGGTTGGATAGAACGAAGTGAAACCGAAAATTAACCACAAGATACCAATAAGCGTTGTTGGGTTTCGTTCTTCAACCCAACCTTGTATCTTAGAGGTATGTTAGAGGAAGTGGTAGACCGTCCCAACCTGGGTCAGAAAAGACCGCATCGTAGCAAGGATCACCACAACAATCTCCATGACAGAACTCGAACAGTCGCCTGGGGTAAAACTATGGACAAAGACATAGATAATATAGCCCGTATCGTGCAAGGATGAGTGAAATCAAGGGGATGAATAAAAAACAAAACAAATTAAAAAGAAGTAATTGAAAGTGGAGAGTTAAAAATGGAAAATATCTCTCAATGGGTAGGCATTGACGTAAGTAAAGCAACACTTGATGTTTATATCCGTCCAATGGGTAAAGCATTTTTCTTGTTGCTAATACTGAAACAGAAATAGCTAATCTAGTTAAGGAACTTCAATCTGACGATTTAAACCTAATCGTACTGGAAGCAACAGGAGGACTAGAAACAGAATTAATCATTCAATTGCAAGCGGCTCTTTTACCAGTAGCATTAATCAATCCTCGTCAGGGAAGAGACTTTGCTAAAGCTACAGGTAAGTTAGCCAAAACCGATGCCATTGATGCACAGATTTTGGCGCATTTCGGTGAAGCAATGAAACCGGAGGTGTTAGCATTTTGATTGTGAAATGTCACGTCAATTAGGCGAATTAATTAGTCGCCGAAGACAATTAGTAGAAATGTCTACAGCGGAAAAGAATCGCCGTGACCGCGCTCGTGGTAAAGCTTTGACAGATATTGAATCCCATATTGATTATCTTGAGCAACATCTTCAAGAACTCAATCAAGAAATTGAGACATTGACCCAAAATAATCAACAATGGATTGATAAAGTCATTTTACTCAAAACTACTCCTGGTATTGGTCAAGTTATTTCTACCACTCTAGTTTCTGACTTACCAGAATTAGGTCAACAAGCTTATGCTGTCGTCTCCCGGCTACCTGAAGATGAACAGAATGAAATTGCTCAACTGATTTTCCAACAATTAGCACAGCGTCAACAACTACTGCATCCAAAAACTATAGATTTTATGCAATTTGCTGGTATTGCGAATGCTGAAGAAACTATACTTTTACAAAACCTCGAACATGAGATTGCAGAACAAAGATTACTAGACTTGAAAAGGCAAATTGAACTGTGAAAAAAGCTTTACTAGATACTAATATCCTCTCATATTTTCTGCGAGGTGAAACACAAGTTGTCAAAAAATTCCGTGAATATCAACAATTTCATAGTTATCTAACTTTTTCTGTTCTTACCTATTACGAAATCAAAAGTGGATTGCTGTATAAAGATGCTAGAAATCTTTTGCAGCAATTTGAAATTCTTGCCAATAGCAGCGAGATTTTACCCCTTGATATAGATACAGCTAATGTTGCCAATAATCTTGGTACTCATAAAAATCTTCATTACAAGTATCAACAAATTCTGTTAAACTGCTTTCTGTTTCATAATAAGAACGCATCATTTCCGCAGCAGCAGTTAAGCTCAGTTTTTGAGGATTTTGCATTTCTTCACGCATGAGTTTTAAGGCAAATTCTATTATCTCTAGTCTTTCGACATTAGGCATTTGTTTAATAGCTTCTAAAATTTGGGGGTTGATCATAATTTGTGGCAATTGTAAGTAGTTTCTATTTTAAAGTAAGATATACTGACTCTGCAACCTTCGTAGGTTGGGTTGAGGAACGAAACCCAACACCATCCACCAGAATATTATAATTAATGTTGGGTTTCCTTGCGTCAACCCAACCTACGGGGTAAAATCAAGATCATAAAATACAACTTTAATTACAGGATATTTATAGTATGGAATATCGCCGCGCCAATGTGGCAGGAGGAACATACTTTTTTACAGTGGTGACAGAGAAAAGACAAAAAATATTATGTTTACCAAAAAATGTTTCTTTATTAAGAGATGCTTTTGGTTATGTAATGCAGAAACATCCATTTATTATAGATGCTATTGTTATTTTACCCGATCATCTTCACTGTATTTGGACTTTACCTGAAAATGATCATGATTTTTCTACCCGTTGGCGGTTAATTAAAAGTTATTTTAGTCGTAAATGTGAAACTATTTCACCAGAAAATATATCTATATCTAGAAAAAATAAAAAACAACGGGCTATATGGCAATATCGTTTTTGGGAACATTTAATTAGAGATGAAATTGATTTTAAAAATCACGTTGAATATATTCATTATAATCCCGTGAAACATGGTTTGGTAACAGCACCAAAGGATTGGGAATATTCAAGTTTTCATCGCGCTGTGCGTCAAGGTATGTATGACATGATGTGGGGTGCGGGGGAGGAAATTATGGTTCTACTGCTCCGAGTTCGCCTATTTTGAAGAGTATTAAAGCCTCAAATCTAATCAAGATAAGGGTTTAAGCCGTATTTTTCCGAAAATATTATAAAAGGAGCGGTAGAACCACTATTTTTTAGTATAATTGTAGTAATATAAGTAAGAATCAAAGCCTTTGATGTAATCAATCTATTCGTTCGTTAGGAAAGTGAAACAGTTATGCAGATGATTGATATTAAAACCAATAGTCCTCCCCTTTCCATTGTAAGTATTGAGGTAGAGCAACTTTTTGGTAGATATAATTATACATTATCAAAAAAAGATACTCATAATGAAGTAGACTCTTCTCTCATGATCCTTTATGGAGATAATGGTTCTGGTAAAACCACGATTTTAAAGCTTTTATTTCATTTGCTATCACCACATCCTGGACATCGTAAATTTTTAACCCAAATTCCTTTTAGCAAATTTTCGTTAATTCTTGCTGATGGTAATAGTTTTATTGCTAGTCGAGGTAATTCAGAGTTAGTTGGTTCATTTCAATTGCAAATTTTTCAGAATAAAATTAGTATTTTTGATGAACTAATGGACTATGAATATGATAAACGAAAACAACACTTGCCAAGTGATAAATTTTGTGAGAAATTAACAGAACTTCAATTAAATATGTTCTTTTTAGGTGATGATAGAATCTTAAAAAGTGATATCTTACCAGATGATGATGATAATGATTTATATGAAAAACATAGAGAATTTTTATTCTCAAGAAGAAGAACTACTTCATCAAGCTTTGATGTATTAGATGATTATTCTTTAATTAACAGAGATATAGTTTTAAAAACATCCATTAAAAGAACTCAAAAATGGATTAGTGATCAAACATTAACAGGGACAAGTCAAGGAGAAGCAAATGTACACAACGTCTATGAAGAAATTATTACTGAAATTCTTCAAAATTCAGAAAAAGAAGTTATAGAAGAATTGCCAAAACCACTTGAAATATTAATTAAAGACTTAATAAATGCAGACAATCGTAGTAAAGATTTTTCTCGATTTGGCTTAATGTCACCATTGGATAGTCAAAATATTGTTAATATATTGGAATCAAATTCAAAAGGAAAATCTACACTTATATCGAGTGTTTTAAAACCATATTTGGATAGTGTATCGGCAAGATTTGATGCACTACAAGATACACAAAAGTTATTAACTACGTTTGAAAGTACCATCAATAAATTTTTCCATGATAAATATATAAAGCTTCATGTCAGAGATGGAATCAAAATATTTACTGATGAAAATCTAGAATTATCTCCTGAAAAACTATCTTCAGGAGAAAAACAACTTTTATTACTTTTTTGTAACACTCTGACTGCAAGAGATAAAGCAACAATTTTTATTATTGATGAGCCAGAAATATCCTTAAATGTAAAATGGCAACGTCAACTTATTCACGCATTACTTGAGTTAACAAAAGGCAGTCAAGTTCAATTTATATTAGCTACTCATTCAATGGAGTTGCTTACTCAATACAGGGGTCATGTTATCAAGCTTGTGAAGACGGAGCAATAAAGTGAAAATGGAAAATGAAATAAGACGCACGCTTGATGAACTTGTTGCCAGATATGAACTTGAGCCTGATTTACGTGATATATATGTTGAAGGTAAAACAGATAAACTCTTTTTAGAATGGTTTTTAAGAAACAGAGGTATAGAAGACATTGCTGTTTATGAAATTGAGACAGTTGATATTTCTGCTGACAAATTATTTGAGCCTCAGTTAAAAGATAACAAATGGTTTTTAATAAATAGAAGTATAGAAGACATTGCTGTTTATGAAATTGAGACAGTTGATATTTCTGCTGAAAGATTATTTGAGCTTCAGTTAAAAGATAACAACCGTAGTCGTGTTATTACTCTTGCTTTGTACCTACAGGATAAATTTCCAGAAACTACTCCTCATGTTATTTGTATTGCAGATAAAGATTTTGATTGGTTATTCGATATAACTTATCAGTGCGATTTATTATTTTTTACTGATTATTCATGTTTGGAAATGTATCTTTTTAATGAAACAGTTTTAAATAAAGTCTTACTTTTGTCTCTACGTATATCTGAATTAACAGCAATAGATATACTCAATCAATTATCTAAAGTCTTAGAAGATTTATTTCTAATTCGTGCTGCTAAAGAATCACTAAACATAAATATTGCTATGTTAGATAATAATTTCGGCAAATGCTGTTATTGGAATAAAGCAAAGACTGAATTTCAATTTGATATAGAAAAATACATTGACAAATATTTAGATAAATGTGCTATGAGATTAGAAAAATCAATATTTGTTGCTAAAATTGAGGAATTACGAATTAAAGCAAAAGAGTTAGAAGATACTCGATATAAAATACATGGACATGATTTTACTGAGCTTTTATATTTGTATATCAAAGATTTTCTGAGAAGAGAACTAAAGAGTTACAATGCCGAGATTCTTGCAGGTACTTTACTAGGATCTATAGATGCTGAAGAATTATCCAAAGAAACAATGTTTCAGAGTTTACTTATTCGTCTTACTGAATAAATGTAAAATTAATATCTTTGGTTATGTGATGCGGAAACATCCATTTATTATAGATGCTGTTGTTATTTTACCTGATCATCTCGACTGTATTTGGACTTTACCAGAAAATGATCATGATTTTTCTACCCGTTGGCGGTTAATTAAAAGTTATTTTAGTCGTCAATGTGAAACTATTTCACCAGAAAATATATCTGTATCTAGAAGAAAGAAAAAACAACGGGCTATATGGCAATATCGTTTTTGGGAACATTTAATCAGAGATGAAATAGATTTTCTTTCATCACGTTGAATATATTCATTATAATCCTGTGAAACATGGTTTGGTAACAGCACCAAAGGATTGGGAATATTCCAGTTTTCACCGTGCTGTGCGTCAAGGTATGTATGACATGATGTGGGGTGCGGGTGAGGAAATTATTTTTGATGATGATATTTGCAACGAGTAGGTTGGGTTGAATGAAATGAAACCCAACATTAATTTTAAGATGCCAATGGGTGATGTTGGGTTTCGTTCCTCAACCCAACCTACATTTGCTACATTTACCAGAATATGATAGGATAATTTGCGTTCTTTGAATATGCAGTTTATGTTAGATAATATAGTTGAAATTAGATTAGGAATTAAACCCAACCTAAATGAAAGTAGAAATACTATACATGGAGGTAGGAGGAATATTATTTGTACATTTAAAGGAGTAGGGGGCAGTATTTCCACACTGGAGAATCGAGGAGGAGATACTACTTGTAGTGGGATTATTCCTTTTCAGAAAATTATTGATCATGAATATCTCGATAAATCAATAACTCATAATTTATTAGCTTTACAAAATGGTAATATCTTAGATTTAAGTCAGCCACAAGTTTATAATCATCAAACATATTTACCTAATAAAATTAGATATAAAATTGATGATGATTATTCGCAATGGGATGATTTAGTATCAAAACTAGAAAGCATAGATGAACAATTAACGTTGAGTTTATATTTTGATATATCCAGAATTAATATCAGTAATTACCAAGTTATTCAAATCAAAGAAGAATCTTATTTAAACATAGTTATTAATCCGATTTCATTTGAAATCAAAGAAGAAGTTTATTGGCTTCCAGAAGCAGGAGAACCTTTACTATTTCCAAGATATGAAGATCCAGAAGGTAATTTTGGTTTTTATGGAAATGATCAACTTTATCCCATACCCAAAAGAATATTAGATGTTGTTTGTAAAGACTATAGTGCTAATACTTTATATTCTACAGATACCCCTGAATATGAAATTGGTGATGCTTCAGTTAAAAGAGTTATATTAGCTTTAGAAAAATTAGAAAATATTACAGCTTATCCCACAGGTGAAAATAGTATTGCTGATATTAAATTAAAATGGGATTTAATTGTGAAAGTCCATGACAAAAATTATCCATTACAAATTAAATCTAGTAAATCTCAAGCTCAAGAAGATTGGCAAATATACAAGGAATTATGGTCAGATAGACAAATTCCATTTCTTCCTGCTATAGTTTGGACAAATTTCGCTTCATCAATAGATGCAATGGCAAAACAATTTGCTCAATTATTTGATGTAGAGTTTAAAAAAGAATTACCCATAGTTAATAATAATATTAATAGTCAAATAGTTAAAAATAAAGATCCAATACCGCAAAATATTGATCAAGTTAGGACTGGAAAGAAAGCACATAAATATTTATTGAAAGCATTATTTGAATCTGCGGAAAAAGGAACTTGGAATAAAGCAGTTGAAGATTTATTACAAGAAGTAGTGGATAGAGGAAAAAACCCATCTTATCAGTTAATTAATCATTGTCGCACGATTGCAAAAGCCCGAACTATTCAAGCTGACATATTGAAAAATCAGATGCAGGTTGAAGAACAAGGTTAAAAAATTGGATTGGGTTTATGGAATAAACCCAACCTACAACTATTTACGCTGTAACCATTTCCGGCACTAAATTAGGTGATGTTGGCTCAAAATGTAACACCATAATTTGCTCTGGACGCAACCCAATAGATTCATAAGTTTGTCCATTACTATCGCTAAATTCTACTTCAAACGCAGCGCCATCGGCTAATAATTCAACTATTGTACCAACTTGACCACGCAGCAAGTTATATTCAGGTAAATCAACTGTGAGTGCTACTACATCTAGTAGATCGGGTGCAAGAATTTTGCTCATTTTCTATAATCTCCAGGTATTTTTATAATAAAGGATAGCAGGATGTTAATCTTGGAATATCAGAACCAGATTTAATAATCCAACCAGTGCGAATAGTTGCACTTCTATTTTGCCATTCCAGAGTAAAGTCTAGTGTGTAGCGTTGTCCATGTTCATCATACCTATTCAAGCTAACTTCTTGAGTTTTGACTTTTTCTAAAATAATCTGGCGTAATTCCTCAGCATTTTCAGCAGTCATACCCAAAATTGATGAAAAGAGACGAGCTTTATCCTTTCCTGTAGAATGATCTCGATTAAGGGAGTAGTCACGCAATTTACGAATGTCAACAACTGCATTTTCAGCATTGGGAAGCAGATTTGAGTTTAGTCTGATAATATCTTCAATATCTTCCAGAGTGAATCCTTCCTCTTCAAGTTTTTGGCGAACTTCAGGCAGAGGGGCAAACGCCCTAATTACCGCCCTAGTTACCATATTCATATCCCATACCGCTTCTTTACACAATTCCTCAGCTTGTTTCGCTCCAAGGCTATCTACTAACAACTGATAAAATTCATATTCACCAATCTCTTTCTGTTTAGCAAAGGCAAGATTACCGTCTTTGTTATCCTGTTTCATTGCTGTGAGTGTTTTTTTAATCTCTTCCTGGAGATACTGTTTTTCCTCTTCTTCGGTAGCTTCAATAAATCTCTTATGAAGTTCATCATAATAAAGCATTTTTATCAACAATGCTTTCAGTTTTTCCCCTGGATTTATCATATTTGTTGCCATTCTCATGTATTAGCGCGTCAATCGTATCATAAATTAAGGCAGTAAAAACAAAAAATTAACTCCAAAATACCCATAACTGCTGTTGGGTTTCGTTCTTCAACCCAACCTACGATTTATAATTGATCGGATAACCTGCACACCTACATTTAGGCATGAAACTGTGACCGAAACTGGAAAATACAAAGATACCGTCAACTTACCCAAGACTAACTTCGATATGCGGGCAAACGCAATCAAGCGCGAACCCGAAATCCAAAAATTCTGGGAAGAAAACAACATTTATTCTCAACTGGCACAAAACAATCCCGGCGAATTATTTATACTGCACGATGGTCCTCCCTATGCTAACGGTCAGTTGCATATTGGTCATGCTTTAAATAAGATTCTCAAAGATATTATTAACCGCTACCATTTGCTCCAAGGTCGTAAAATTCGCTACGTTCCAGGCTGGGATTGTCACGGATTGCCAATTGAGTTGAAAGTTCTGCAAAATATGAAACAGGCAGAACGGCAAAATCTCACACCTTTGCAATTGCGTCAAAAAGCGAAAGAGTTCGCACTAAAAACCGTAGACGAACAACGAGAAAGCTTTAAACGCTATGGGATTTGGGGTGATTGGGAAAATCCTTATTTAACCCTCAAACCAGAATACGAAGCCGCGCAAATTGGCGTTTTTGGGGAAATGTTCCTCAAAGGTTATATCTATCGCGGTTTAAAGCCGGTGCATTGGAGTCCTAGTTCTAAAACCGCCTTAGCAGAAGCAGAGTTAGAATATCCTGAAGGTCACGTTTCCCGCAGTATTTACGCCGCTT
The DNA here is from genome assembly GCF_017355725.1 of Anabaena sp. 54. Lineage (NCBI taxonomy): Bacteria > Bacillati > Cyanobacteriota > Cyanophyceae > Nostocales > Nostocaceae > Anabaena > Anabaena sp. 54. The sequence continues at coordinate 7,426 of NZ_JAAVWA010000047.1, read as the reverse complement.
TTCCGGTGGTGAAGGTTGCGGAAGGGTTGAAAGGTAGTTTGGATGGCTTCTTGCCTGATTTGGGCGTGGCTGTGTGGACTACTACTCCTTGGACTATCCCCGGTAATTTGGCTGTGGCTGTGAATGCTGCGTTGGAATATGTGGTTGTGGAGGTCTCACGCAAAGGCGCAAAGGCGCAAAGGGAATGCAGATATCTGATTGTTGCGGCTGAGTTGGTGGAACGGTTGGGAGAGGTTTTAGATTGTGAGTTGACTGTAAAGGCTAAATTCTCTGGTCAGGATTTGGAAGGGACTATTTACCGTCATCCTCTTTTTGACCGTGAAAGTCCGGTGGTGGTTGGTGGTGATTATATCACTACTGAGTCGGGGACTGGGTTGGTTCATACTGCTCCTGGTCATGGTCAAGAAGATTACATCGTTGGTCAGCGTTACGGGTTGCCGATTCTTGCCCCTGTTGATGATAGTGGGAATTTTACGGATGAGGCTGGTAAGTTTTCTGGCTTGAATGTTTTGGGTGATGGTAATCAAGCGATTATTGACGCTTTGAGTGAAGCGGGTTCTCTGTTGAAGGAGGAGGCTTATCCTCACAAGTATCCTTATGATTGGAGAACGAATAAACCAACTATTTTCCGTGCAACTGAACAATGGTTTGCTTCTGTGGCAGGATTTAGGGAAGAGGCTTTAAAGGCTATTTCATCTGTGCGGTGGATTCCGGCACAAGGTGAAAACCGCATCACGCCGATGATAGCAGAAAGATCCGATTGGTGTATTTCTCGTCAGCGTTCTTGGGGTGTGCCGATTCCGGTATTTTATGATGAAGCGACTGGGGAAGTTTTGCTAAATGCGGACACGATTAACCACGTTCAAGCTATTATTGCCGAAAAGGGTTCTGATGCTTGGTGGGAGTTGTCGGTTGAGGAGTTGTTACCGGAACAATACTGCAATAATGGCAAGACTTACCGCCGGGGTACAGATACAATGGATGTTTGGTTTGATTCTGGTTCTTCTTGGGCGGCAGTAGCCAAGCAAAGACCGGAATTATGCTATCCTGCTGATATGTATTTGGAAGGTTCTGACCAACATCGCGGTTGGTTTCAATCTTCTTTGTTAACTAGTGTCGCGGTTAATGGCATTGCACCTTATAAAACTGTGTTAACTCATGGTTTCGTCTTGGATGAAAATGGGCGAAAAATGAGCAAATCGGTGGGGAATGTGGTAGATCCTCAATTGATGATTCAAGGTGGGACTAACCAAAAACAACAACCTGCTTATGGTGCTGATGTTTTGCGCTTGTGGGTTTCTTCGGTTGATTATTCTGGTGATGTGCGGTTGGGTGGTAACATCATCAAGCAATTAGCGGATGTCAGAAATAAGATTCGCAACACAGCGCGGTTTTTATTGGGTAGTTTGCATGATTTTGATCCTCAGAAGGATGCTGTAGCTTTTGATGATTTACCAGATTTGGATAAGTATATGTTACACCGCATTCGTGAGGTGTTTAATGAGGTGACGGACGCTTTTGATAGTTTCCAGTTTTTCCGCTTTTTTCAAACTGTACAGAATTTCTGTGTTGTAGATTTGTCAAATTTCTATTTAGACATTGCTAAAGATAGATTATATATCAGTTCTGCTGATGCTTTCCGTCGTCGTAGTTGTCAAACAGTTTTGCAAATTGCTTTGGAGAATTTAGCCAGAGCGATCGCCCCTGTTTTGTGTCATACTGCGGAGGATATCTGGCAATTTATCCCCTACGAAACCCAATATAAATCAGTTTTCCAAGCTGGTTGGGTGCAAGTGGATGATAAATGGGATAATCCTGAATTAGCGGAATTTTGGAAAACACTGCGACGGATTCGTGGTGATGTTAATAAGGTTTTAGAACAAGCGCGGACAGAAAAGTTAATTGGTTCTTCTCTAGAAGCTATTGCATTGATTTATCTGAGTGATGAAAAATTACGCACTGCTATCGAACCTTTGAATGTTAGCGGTAATGGAATTGATGAATTACGGTATTTGTTCCTAACTTCCAATGTGCAATTATTAGATACTCCTGAGACATTAAAAGGATTGAAAACCCTGCGAGTTCAAGGTGAAGATAATTGGGATATTGGCGTAGTTAATGCCGCAGACTATGAACATGAAGGGAAATCTTATCACAAATGCGATCGCTGTTGGAACTATTCTCCCCATGTGGGTGAATCAGCAGAACATCCTTTACTGTGTGAACGTTGTATTCCCGCATTAGCTGGAGAATTTTAAAATCATGTAGGGGTTTAGCATTGCTAAACCCTTATACGATACGCAACAATGTTTTTCTTACCAATGGTTTTAAAAATGCAACCCAATATCATCATGAATGATGATCAATTTTTTGATTTCTGTCAGTTAAACCGTGATTTGAGAATCGAACGTAACCATCTTGGAGATTTATTAATTAGGGACTTCCAGGAAATAAATTATCCCAATAAATAAATGAACAAACGAACCACAGAGGCACAGAGAACACAGAGAGAGAAGAAATAGGGAGGGTTTTTGCGTTAGTTTTGGGACATTTTTTTATTTGGAAGTCTCTTATGTCTCCTACAGATTCAGAAACAGGTGGACGTAATTTTAATTTAATCGGTGAATTAGGTGTTTGGACAAAGCAAAATGGTACAGGAGTAGGATTTGGTTCTAGTGGTGGTTTTACCTTACCTAATGGTGCAGTGCGTTCTCCTGACGCAGCTTGGATAAACCGCACAAAATGGGAAGCAATACCAGCAGAACAAAGGAAAAAATTTGCTCCTATTTGTCCTGAGTTTATTATTGAATTGCGTTCAGAAACTGATAATTTAAAGATTCTGCAAGAAAAGATGCAAGAATATATAGATAATGGTACACAATTAGGATGGTTAATTGATAGAAAACAACGGAAAGTATTTATTTATCGTCCCAATTGTGTAGTTGAAGAATTAGACAATCCCCAAACATTAACTGGTGAGAATTTATTACCCGGATTTGTTTTAGATTTAAGTCAGATTTGGTAATAAATAACAGTAGAACATAGATATTGTAAAAACTAATAAATCCATTAATTCATCTGCGTTCATCTGCGTTCATCTGCGTACCCTTCGGGAAGCAAGCTACAATCATTCTTGAAATTTTATTTGGTAATAAATAAATTATATTCCAGCTTTAGCGAGAGAATTTTCCCTCTAATCTTGATTGGAAAGAATTTGGTTGAATTAAACAATAAGAACCAAGACGATATTCTGGGGGGGCGATTTTTTTAGTTAACTTTGCTAAAATGGGTCTTGGGACTTCAGCGGTATGACGTTGGGTTAATACAGGCATTTCTTGCCAACAACTGCGGCAAAACCAATAAGATTCAGTACCACGAATATGGTGTAAGAGTGAATCGGAACAACAAGGGCATTGAGGCATAATAGTTTTAAGTCCTTCTTTGCAAGCGGTTGGCTAAATGTAGTCATCATGTAATGAATTGAGATAAAATAAAACTTCTTATGTACATTCCTGAATTTTAACTCTCAAGGATGGGGGGATTGTGAGAATATTTGCAAGAACAATATATTACGTAATATTTCGCTATATTGCCTCTATATTTATTTACACTCTAAACTAGAGTAATCTTAAATGGATGAGACATCTGGTAGTAAATCCCGTCCCCTCCTCTATATCCTCGCAACATCTTTAAACTGTCCGTGCATAAACAGAATGGGTTCTGAATTAAATAACAGTAGCTATTTAAGGAATCTCAGAATATGTTGGAAATTAAACGCAACCAAGAAAATAGCCAAATTCATCAAGAAGCTTTAGTATTACCCTTTAATGCCGTAGGAATTGCAGATATTTCCCTAGTAGGTGGTAAAAATGCCTCTTTAGGGGAAATGATTCAACAACTCAGTTCCCAAGGAGTGAAAGTTCCCACTGGATTTGCCACTACTGCTTATGCTTATAGATACTTTATTACTGCGGCTGGGTTAGAGGAAAAACTGAGGAAGATTTTTGCAGATTTAGATGTGGAAGATATGGATAATTTGCAGGAATGTGGGAAAAAAGCCAGATCATTGATGTTGGAAACCCCATTTCCGCTAGAATTACAAGGAGCGATCGCTAAATCCTATCAAAATCTTTGTGAAGAATACGATATTAATACTGATGTAGCTGTTCGTTCTAGTGCTACAGCCGAAGACTTACCAGATGCTAGTTTTGCGGGACAACAGGAAACCTACCTGAATGTTCATGGCATCAAAGGTGTATTAGAATCTTGCCATAAATGCTTTGCCTCTATTTTCACAGACAGGGCAATTTCCTACAGACAAATAAGAGGTTTCGATCATTTTGAAGTAGCCTTATCAGTCGGTGTCCAAAAAATGGTACGTTCTGATTTAGCATCTTCTGGAGTCATGTTTTCCATTGACACAGAAACAGGGTTTCAAAATGCCGCTTTAATTACCGCTGCTTATGGTTTGGGTGAAAATATAGTCCAAGGTGCAGTTAACCCAGATGAATATTTAGTATTTAAACCAACTTTAAAAAAAGGATATAAACCCATTCTCCAAAAGCGGTTGGGAACAAAAGAAATTAAAATGGTTTATGATCTAGGCGGATCAAAATTAACCAAAAATATTTCCGTTCCTCAACTTGAACGTCATCAATTTGCCCTAAATGATCAAGAAATTCTCCAACTAGCGGAATGGACTTGTATCATTGAAGATCATTATTCCCAAGTCCGGGGAATATCCACTCCAATGGATATTGAATGGGCAAAAGATGGGATAACTGGTGAGTTATTTATCGTCCAAGCTAGACCAGAAACAGTTCAATCACAAAAATCAAAAACCGTTCTCAGAAGTTATCAACTCCAAGAAAAAAGTCAAGTTTTATTAACAGGTCGCAGCGTTGGCGAAATGATTGGTCAAGGACAAGCTAGAGTAATTTTAGATGTTCCTGATATTAATCTCTTTCAAGCCGGAGAAGTGTTAGTTACTAACCGCACAGACCCCGACTGGGAACCGATTATGAAAAAAGCTAGTGCTATTGTCACTAACTCTGGTGGGAGGACTTGTTTTGATGGAGAGACAAAAATTCTCACCAATCAAGGTTTTATGACCATTCAGCAAATTTATGAACAAGGATATCAAGAATTATCAACTTTAGCCCTCAACACCAACACCCATCAAATGGAATGGAAACCCATTACAGATGCCATGAAACGGACATCTAAAACAATTGGTGTGAGTGTATCTCAAAGTGGGAGAGTCACAGATAATATCCTGCGATTAACTCCTGATCATAAAATGGTCAACCTGCGGAATGGTGAATATATCAAAACTGAGATTCAAGAAATGTTAGATACTCAGGAAATGGTGCTTGTATCTCAGAATATTCCCACATTAGGTGACAACAAAAATCAAGAAGCTGATTTAGCTTATCTGATTGGGGGAATCATCACAGACGGTTCAATTTACACTAGTCGAACTCATGGGGAAGTCCAGTTTATTCAAAAATGTTTACCAGAAAAACAAGCATTCATAGCTACTATGAATGACAAAATGAATGCTGTTTATGGTAAATCTTTTACTGCTTGTGAGAAAGCAGTATCTTCAGGTTATATCCGAGGAAAACAGGTAAAAGGACAAGCTACAGCTTACGACTTAAAACAAAAAGAACAACAAATTACTCAAATTCTCCTAGAAAACACTTCAGAAGTTTCTTATCACTTTTTAGGAGGTGTGATTGATGGTGATGGTTGCTATGCTAATAATCGCATTAACATCTATATCTCTGAAGAGAATCTACTACAAGCTGTGATTATTGCTTGTTTAAAAATCAATACTGTTCCTCAAGTTACTAAAAATCGTCATATCTACAATGTCCAAATTGTAGAAAAATTAGAGGAAATTTTAGAATATACCCAACGAGTTAAGGGAGAAGTTACTCCAAGAACTATTCAAACCCGGTTTTTTGCTACTAATCAACTATTTGCTAACAATGTTACCGGACAAATCAAACTTAGAAAAGATAAAAATTTATTGATTTCCGAGAAACAACTGCGGGAAATAAGCCAATTTGCAGACCTTTTAAAAGGTGATTTCCGAATGCAACGAGTTATTAAAGTTGCAGATGCAGTAGACGCTGAAGTTTATAATATTACTGTTGCGGATCATCATAATTATCTGGTTTTTACGGATAAATATACTCCTGTAGTTGTTTGTAACTGTCATGCGGCAATTATTGCTAGAGAAATGGGTATTCCTGCTATTGTTGGTTGTGGAAATGCAACAGAAATATTACAAACAGGACAAGAGATTACTGTTAGCTGTGCAGAAGGGGAAACCGGTCAAGTTTACTCAGGTTTATTAAACTTTGAAATTCAAGAATTACCATTAGATAACTTGCCTCGAACCCGCACTAAAATTATGATGAATGTGGGTAATCCTGAAGAAGCTTTAGGTTTAACCGCAATTCCTAATGATGGTGTTGGTTTAGCGAGAATGGAATTTATCATTGCTAATCATATTAAAGCCCATCCTTTAGCATTATTACATTTTAACGAATTAGAAGATGAACTTGCCAAATATAAAATTACTGAATTAACAGCCCAATATGAAGACAAAGCCGAATTCTTTATTGCTAAATTAGCACAAGGGATAGGCACAATTGCCGCAGCATTTTATCCCAAACCTGTAATTGTCCGGTTGTCAGATTTCAAAAGTAACGAATATGCAAACCTTTTAGGTGGTAGACAATTTGAACCCAAAGAAGAAAATCCCATGCTTGGTTGGCGTGGTGCTTCTCGTTATTATGATCCCCGTTATCGTGAAGGTTTTGCATTAGAATGTCAAGCTATGAAACGGGTAAGAGAAGAAATGGGTTTAACCAATATGATTCTCATGGTTCCCTTTTGTCGCACTCCCGAAGAAGGAAAACGAGTATTAGCAGAAATGGCAAAAAATGGCTTAGTTAAAGGCGAAAATGGCTTAGAAGTTTACGTTATGTGCGAGTTACCAAGTAACGTTTTATTAGCTGATGAATTTAGCCAAGTCTTTGATGGTTTCTCCATTGGTTCTAATGATTTAACCCAATTAACATTAGGATTAGATCGAGATTCTGAATTAGTGGCACATTTATTTGATGAACGCAACGAAGCTGTTAAAAGAATAATTGCCAAAGCCATAACTACTGTTAAACAAAATAATCGCAAAATTGGTATTTGTGGACAAGCACCCAGCGATTATCCAGAATTTGCTCGTTTTTTAGTTGAACAAGGTATAGATTCTATTAGTCTCAACCCTGATTCTGTGATTAAGACAATGTTAGAAATTGCGAAAGCAGAAACAGGGGAATAACTAAGGGACTTCCAAATAAAAAAATACTCAACCACCTAACGCAAAAATCTCTCAAACCCTTATTCCTCTGTGTCC
>NZ_JAAVWA010000046.1:0-27996 GCF_017355725.1 Anabaena sp. 54 | reverse complement strand
TTTGATTGTGACAGAATTAAGTGAATATTTTGTCTGAATCAGGATTTCCAGGATTTGAGGATTTACAGGATTGTTATACTCAAAACGGCTAGAACTTGGACTTTTTTATAATACAACGAATAGGCTCAAAGCCTCTCCCCGTTGCGGGGAGAGGTTTACAAGAGGGGTTTCATATTTGGTTAAACTATAAACCGTTTGCAGTATATTTGAATATTATTTGATTGTGACAGAATTAAGGATTATAAGGATTATGATGATGAGTGAAAAAGAATATTTTGTAAATGCCTAAAATAAACAACATTCTCTAAACACTAGAATACCGAAAATTCCTAGATTAATTCAACAATAACATCCTGTGCATCCTTTAATCGGTGGACATTATCTCGACTTCGCTCGATAACCACCTGATTCTGACAAAATTTATTTCTGATTAAATTTACATTTAACGGTAATTTTGATATTACTGCTGGTTTCTCCTGTGACAATATAAGGGATTCCTGTCATTCCTCCCACATTAACGCCAAATTCTAAAGTAACTTCAGAAACTTCGGCTAAAGCTAAATCTTTGAAGGATTGAATAATATGTTTTGAATAGGATTGAATAGTTTTTTGGAGTTTGTCTCCCTGTTCTTTAATATTCAGTTTTTCATTCAGTTTTTCTAAGCCAAAACTGCGGTCTGCTTGTTCAGGGGTGGGAATTAGAAAATCTAGGTTCTCGTTTTTTGGAGGTTGGGGAATAGATACAGCAATATTTTCTGATGCTTCGATATAGATAATTGTTCCGTCTTCTAGTTGAATCGGCGTTAGTTGTGACATAAAGGTAAATTATCTTTTACAATGTAACCGTCATCTGATGCCACGACCAAAGCGCGACTTAATACTAGGATACAGTTATCATATTACCACTCGTTGCAACAACCGTGAATTTTAATTAACTCGTCACAAAAGCCGTCAGGTGTTTCTCTATACTCAGATATATTTACGCTAACCCAAAAGCGGCGGAAATGCAAAAAGGCTTTTTGAATAACGAATAGTCACCTATTCAAGCAGTAGCAAATTCTGTTAAACTGCGTTTACTGGGATGCTGGAAACCTAAAATAATATCGCTTTGAGGTATTCCTGTTGATAGCAAATCATCAACAACACATAAATTAGTTGCATCTTCTTCTACCCAAACTTTACCGTTTTTGATGCAAAGATAGATGATAATATGCTGTATTTGTTTTTTGTCATCCCAGCCAAATCGAAACCAAATATATTGATCTCTGTTTTCATCAAAAGCTAAACGTTCACTAGCCTCCATTTTGCCATTTTCAACATTTTGAGGATTACTCATTTCGTAATATTCTGTCAATATCTTTTTGATAGCATGACGATATCGTTCTAGTTTATCCATTGTTCAATTTCCTCCTTTTCTGTATTCACAACTATTAATAAAAGTTGATTTTCTTGGATGACTGCTTGTACAGACTTACGTTGAAAAAACTTTTCATACACAACATCATCAATAGCTAAATAAAGTTTATATTCTGGTGCAGTAAGTTGAATAAGTTTCCGATAAACTATGTATTGTCCCAAGGCATTATGAAAATCATACATCTGCGACTTACCCACAAAACTCTTGATTTCTACCACAATTTTCTGTCCCTGACGTTCTGCTGCTATAGGTTTTTCTGCTGCTAGGTCTGCGTAAAGTTCAGCATCTTCATATTTAATAAAGTAAGGGTCATCTGTGATAGTCCAACCGTCTTTTATTAAAGCCGTTTTGACTTCATTATGGTATATATCTTTTGCTGGCATGATGTAACTATTGAGTAAAATTTCATTATGACATCTAATGCCACGACCAAAGCGCGACTCAATACCAGGGTACACTTATCATATTACCACTCGTTGCAATAACCGTGAATTTAAGTTAACTCGTCATAAATGCCGTCAGGTGTTTCTATATCCTTAGATATATTCACTCTAACCCAGAAGCGGCGGAAATGCAAAAAGGCTTTTTGAATAACGGGAAGCTTTCGACTGGGAGATTGTGCTATAATTTGCCAATGATGAAAGTGTTAGAGATTTTATGATAACATTGCAAGAAATTATTAATTCACTGGCCAGTTTATCAAAAGAAGATCAAGATTTTCTATTTGAAATACTCCGCAAAAGAAGAGAAGAGGAAACTAAGCAAGTTATAATTCATTCATTATTGCCTTATGAACCAACCCATAAAGCAGTGAAACCCAACAAAATCAATGATTGTCGCTAATGTGGAATAAATTGGATAAGTTTCCGGTAGACTACTTAACCAAAACTTCTTTAAATTGACCATTTTCAATCTTATACATACAATATGAACTATTAATATTAGATTGATACAAATAGCCATTTTCCTTTGACCAATTTAATCCATAGCCAGAGGTTTTTTCAACAGGGAGTGTCAGAGTTTTCAAATTCTTGAGAATTTCTGATCTTGTCGGTTCATTCGATGATTTATTAATAGCTCCAATGAATGCTTGGGTTGCATCATATCCAGTCATGGTACGCCAATAAATATTTTTTTGTTGCCATCTTTTTATTGCATCTTTCATATATAAAGATGTTTTGTTTACACAAGGTGTGGCCAAACTTGCACCCTCAACAGCATCACCTCCTATATCTAAAGTTGGCTCTTCAAAAACAGACATAGGGAATATTATGTTTAGGTTTTCTATGTTCAGTTTTTTTGTTTTTTTCTGACTCGCTCTTGCAAGAGCTCTTAATATTGAATTTGTTTTTACACCAGGTATTAAAAAAACTGTTTTTATTTGGTTTGATATCATTATATCAATTTCTGCATCAACATTTGGTGGACTTGTTTGTTCCCGATCAAAAACAGAAGTATTATTAATATCAACTTTTCCTCCTAAATCATCAAAAGCTTTTATAAAATCTTCTTGCAAACTTTGACCATAAACACTTTTCTGATCGTAAAAAATTGCTATACTATCTGAATGTAAAGTATTTTTGATATACTTTGCATAAAGTTTGGCTGCTTCTGTTGTAGTTTGAATAACTCGAAAAAATACATCGTCCTTCAATTTGCTGCTAGAACTTGAAGGAGATACTATTGCTAATCTTTTTCGTCTGTAAATAGGTATTGCTACCTCACTACTATCACTTGAATGATGTCCAATAATTCCTAAAATATCTGACTCATTAACTAACTTTTCTGCTACTTTTTTTGATATTTCTGGTTCATTACCATCATTTGCAATAACTATCTCTAGCAATCTGCCATTTTTTCCTCCACTTTTATTAAATTCATCTTGAGCATCAGCTACACCCATAAAAATTTCTTCGGCCGTAAATTTGTAAAAATCAATTCCGGCTACAACTGCTAGTTTTAAAGGTTTTCCTTTCCCTGCTTGACTTGCTAACCTGGCTTTAGTATTATTCAAATATATTTGGGGAATTGGGTCATTACGATTAGCCTCTTTAGCTAAATAAAAAAAATTCTTTGCATTTTCATAATCTCCTTTTTTAAAATATTCGCTTCCCTTATCCAGATGGAAATTTATATCATCAATAAATATTTTCGATTGTTCACCACTAGTTTTAATATTTCTAACACATTTATCACTCCCTTCTATTCTTTCTCCAATAGGACAAAGAGCATATTTATACTGATACCACCTAAATGCACCGATAAGTCCAACTACCACCCCTGTAGCAACACTTGCGAAAACCACAAATATATTCTTAATATTTTTTTTATATTCTAATTTTTGAGAATCATCTAAATACTGTTTATCTAAAGAGCTTAATCTTTTATCTTTTGCCCAAACTGTAGCTTCTTTTAACACCTTACCTTTTAACAGGTGCTTATGCGAATAATCTGATTTTACCCAATCATTGAAAGACTCAGAATAGGGACGTAAAGCAGCTAATTGATTATCAATCCATTGTTGATTAAAAACCTCTCGATAAATGGGATTATAAATTTGTAAGTGATTATTTCTTTTCACCACCAAACCCGACAACTGTAACTTTCCTTCCTCTCCAGTATTCTGACTAACTATTTCTCCCTGTTGATAAATATTTTGATAAATATCTAATAATTCACCTACCATTTGTTCATCAATTAAAATCCGTCTTTCAATGGTGCGTAAATGTTCCGGTTCATCTTTTGCTTGCCAATTTTCAATAATATTAGTTCTAATTAAATTCTCTAACCATTCTTCTTCATTTCTTTCAGATAAATCAGAAGAATTTAAAACTAAATTACAGACTTTTTGAGTTAAAAAAGGTTGTCCCCCAGTCCAATTTAAAATTAATTCTAATAACTTTTCTGGGTGATTAGTTTTAACACTTAATCCCTTTGTTAATGCTTGAGATTCTGCAAAGGTAAAACCTGTTAATTCCACCCCATAGCCAATATTAAAAGGAGTCCGCGTTTTATCTTGAATTAAATCGCTGGGAGTAGCTACTCCTAATAACACAAAACTCAGACGATTATATTCAGTATTATCAACTCGACGATTATAAAAAGAGCGAATTAAAGCGAAAAAATCATCAACATTAAAATCTAAACTGATGATACTATCAATTTCATCTATAAAAATAACAATATTTGATTCAACATATTTTAAAAGAATATCTCGGAGAAAATTACCAAAGAAATTCACCGCAGATAAAGATTCTTGATCATATTTATCCCACCAACTGTCTATATCACATTTTTCATTTAATTCAAAGGTATTAATTAATTCATTAATAATTCCTGCATACCATTGTAAAGGAGTAATATTGGCTGAACCAATATCAGTTAAATCAATAGCAGCACAAGCAAATCCATCTACTTCTTTAAGTCGTTTCATTGTCTGAACTCTTAAAGAAGATTTACCCATTTGTCGGGAGTTTAAAACATAACAAAATTCTCCCTTTTTTATAGCTTGATATAGTTCATTATCGGCTTTTCTGGTGACATAAGTAGGAGCAGAAGCTGGGAGCGAACCACCTACTTGATATTCATAGTTCACTGAGGTTAAGTTTTCCATTTAATTTGTTGAATACCGATAAATTGAGGTAATTGACTTAAATCTTCTTGAGATTCTTCTAAACATAATTCTAAGACTTCTTTTAAATTCTGTTGTAATTCGTCTAAAGTCGATCCTTGAGTATGAACTCCTCGAATAGCGGGAATAATTCCTACATATAATTTGGTATCGGCATCATATTCAATATAAGCGGTGAAAATTTTAGTCATAATCTTAAATTAGGGGGGTTAAAATCCCCGACTTCTTCCTTGATGATGTCAATCAATTATAAACCAATGCCAGAAGTCGAGGATCTACTTTGTTATATTTTAAATGACATCAACTAATCTTGCAAGCGATCGCAGAAATAAAGCCGATACAAATTACATAGCCCGCCTCAGAATGAATTCTGAGTCTAATAGCAAAAGTCGTCTAAAGACGACTGAAGAAAAATTCACAGTCCGTTTCAACGGACTTTAGTTATTAGCCCAGAACTAAAGTTCAGGGCGGTTTATGTTTATAACAAAATAACTCTGGTTAGATTTAGTTAATTGTCATTATTTTAAATGACATCAATTAATCTTGCAAGCGATCGCAGAAATAAAGCCGATACAAATTACATAGCCCGCCTCAGAATGAATTCTGAGTCTAATAGCAAAAGTCGTCTAAAGACGACTGAAGAAAAATTCACAGTCCGTTTCAACGGACTTTAGTTATTAGCCCAGAACTAAAGTTCAGGGCGGTTTATGTTTATAACAAAATAACTCTGGTTAGATTTAGTTAATTGTCATTATTTTAAATGACATCAATTAATCTTGCAAGCGATCGCTAAAATAAAGCCGATATAAATTACACAGGGGAATTACCTTATTACCTTTTGATTCTGCCAATCCCATGCTTTTTAATTTAAAAGCATAAATTGGTTCTAAGGTAACAGCATCATCACTATTAACCAATTTTAACATAGCTGATTTTAGTTGTTTATTTTCTTCTAAAATCAAAAGATGACGATATAAATGGTCTTCATATAATCCTTCTTCAGTGGGAGCAATTGCTAAAAATTGCTTTAAAGTTAAGTCGTTAGTAGCAATATGATATAATGCTGTTCTCACCAAATAAGGATGACCGTCAATCATCCCCATTAATTGATTAATTTCTGTATCTGACCATTGCAATCCATGTCGTTTAACTAAATCCTGAACCTGTGCTAAACTAAACTTATTTAAATCAATTGGTAAACCCACATTAAAAGGAGATTTATTCACATCCAAAGAAATATAAACTTCTTGAGAATGGGAAATAACTAATCTCAGTTTTTGCCAAGTTTCATTATTTTTGCCTTTTTCATGCCATGAACGTAACATAGTGAAAAATTCATCAGCAATTTCACTATATTGAAAGATTCTATCTACTTCATCTAATCCTAGAATTACAGGCTGTTTCAATTCTTTTAAAAGATAGGATTGGAAGTAATTTGTACAATTAGTTTGACTGCTATAACGCTGAGGTTTCCAATATTGATCTATCTTTTCTTCAATCCCTAATTCTAAACTGACATTTGCACAAAAAGACTCTAAAAAACTATCCAGATTTTTAAATAATTCTCGACTCCATAAATTAATAAATCCTGTTTGATAACCTTGCTTTTCTCCTTGATGTAAAATCCTACTCATTAATGAAGTTTTCCCCATTTGTCGAGGTGCTTTAATCCTAATTAATGCCCCAGGTTTTACAATAGCAGTATAACAGTTAGCCTCAATGGGAGGACGTTCAACATAGAAAGGGGAATTTAGAGGAACTTGACCATCTAAATTTTCAAAAGGAATATTAATATCTCTTGGTTGAATAGGTTCAGATTTCGACTCAGGTACACCCTGAATAAAAGCTTTTTTAGTTGTTGAATCTTTTGTCCTCAAAACCGGAGTTAAATGCTCTGGAATATTTTCCATTTCAATAGCATTACATCCTAAATCAAAAGCACTTTTAATTAATTGTCCTGCAAATAAAGTATCGTAAAAACCAATCGCAAATTGTTTAGCAGCTTCATCACCAATTTTTTGATTCATCCCGACGACATAATTAACATAAGGATAAATACCTTCTGCTTGTACATCTGAATAACAAGCATTGAGAAAAACACAATCAATAAAAAATATTTCTTGTAATGCTTTAAACAATTTGGCTAAAGGAGCAACTTTGACTAAAAAGGCTTCTCCATTATCTGCCATTAAAGCTAAACCCTGTTCTCCTCCACCATGTCCTGAGAAATGCACAATATCTGGCTTATGACCTAATAGGGTACGACGAAGTTCTTGAGGACGGACTGCCTCTTCTACAATAATTGTAAATTGTTCACGGTTTTGGGAACGTTCCCAAGCACTTTTAATTTCCCTGACTTCCTCACTTAAACGCAACGGTTTTGTGTTGGTGGGGTTAGCGGTTAAAATAAGAATTTTTTTCATCACCGTCGTTTTATAAAGATATAGTTACCACTACCGTGTATTTGAAGTATTGTATCCTTTATAGTTACCAAAACCGTAACGGTGATCAAATCTCAGGCTATTTAGAGGTTGTTTGAAAAGTATTATATGAAACCCATAATCTCCAAAAACCTAACCCCCCTTCCCTACAAGGGAATGGGGGTTTTAAAGCCTCTCCCCTGGTAGGGGAGAGGTTTGGAGAGGGGTCTGTTTACACATTAAAAACTTTTAAAACATCCTCTTAGAACTTCAACAACAAGATCCCCGACTTCTCAAAGAAGTCGGGGATCTGAGTGCCTCTTGTTATACACACAAGCCTTTAGACACTGGGATAAAAGATACTTATTCCAAAAACTGTAAATATTGTTATGATTTCAGAAATTAGTAACTGATGTATCTCATCAGTGAAAACATTCTTTCAGGAGGAAATTCCTTTGTCTCGACGCTATTTATTTACTTCCGAGTCAGTTACAGAAGGTCATCCAGATAAAATTTGTGATCAAATCTCGGATACCATCATTGACGCGCTATTAGCAGAAGACCCTAATAGCCGTGTAGCAGCAGAAGTTGTAGTTAATACTGGTTTGGTGCTAATTACTGGAGAAATTACCACTAAAGCTCATGTTAATTACGTCAATCTTGCCCGTAAAAAAATTGCGGAAATTGGCTATACTGACGCTGGTAACGGCTTTTCTGCGGATAGCGCTAGTGTTCTAATTGCCTTGGATGAACAATCAGCGGATATTGCTCAAGGTGTAAATACTGCTAAAGAAGCCAGAACCGAGGATAGTGAAGAACTATTCGATAAAATCGGCGCTGGTGATCAAGGGATCATGTTTGGTTTTGCTTGTAACGAAACCCCAGAACTGATGCCTTTACCCATCAGTTTAGCACACCGCATTGCCCGAAGATTGGCAGGAGTTCGCAAAGCTGGTATTCTCCCTTATCTGCGTCCTGATGGTAAAACCCAAGTTACCATTGTTTATGAAGATGGCAAACCTGTAGGCATTGACACCATCTTAATTTCTACCCAACATACAGCTACCATTGGGGATATTACCGATGATGCTGGGGTACAGGCTAAGATTAAGGCTGACCTGTGGACAGAAGTAGTAGAACCTATATTTGGTGATATTGCTATCAAACCAAGTGAGGAAACCAAGTTTTTAGTTAACCCCACTGGTAAGTTTGTCATTGGTGGACCCCAAGGAGATTCCGGTTTAACAGGACGGAAAATCATTGTTGATACCTACGGTGGTTATTCTCGACATGGTGGTGGTGCATTCTCCGGTAAAGACCCCACGAAAGTAGATCGTTCTGCGGCTTATGCGGCTCGTTATGCAGCAAAAAATATTGTTGCGGCTGGGTTAGCAGAAAAATGTGAAGTGCAGCTAAGTTACGCCATTGGTGTAGCGCGTCCTGTCAGTATCTTTGTTGATACTTTCGGTACAGGTAAAGTGGATGATGAAATTCTGTTGAACTTAGTCAAAGAAAACTTTGAACTCCGTCCAGCGGGAATTATCCATGTGTTCAATTTACGTAACTTACCAAGTGAAAGAGGCGGACGTTTTTATCAGGACGTTGCAGCTTATGGTCATTTAGGAAGAACTGATTTGGATTTACCTTGGGAAAACACTGATAAGGTAGACGTTTTAAAGAAAGCGGCGTTTGCTTAATCAGTTAGTTGAATACCCAGACTTAATTTGAGGTTATAGACGATTTAATTATCTATAGCCTCTTTTTTGAGAATAGCCCGCCTAGAGTTTTAACGCCCACCAGCCAGGGAATAAATTCCCTGTCTAAAAGCTAAAGTCGGTTCAAACCGACTATTTTAGTTTGACACTCCCCGGTCTAAAGACGCGGGGATTCTATAGAGAGTTTCAGTCTATATCTCTCAGTTATCCCAGCTTCAGGCAGGTTTGTTATTAATCCCAATCAGGGAACATAGCTCCATCTTCGCCACCAATACCAATCCCTGTGTTATATATGCCAGCATCAGTAATGTTAATATTATCCATTGATGCTTGATAGACGTTGGAATCATTGACTGTGGCGCGGGTAAGATTTGCGCCGTTTAAATTGGCTTTTTTCAAGTTGACGTTGGTAACAAAGGCTGATGTTAAGTTAGCACCTGCTAAGTTTGCTCCGGTCAAGTCAGCACCTTCTAAGTTAGCATTTGTAAGGTTAGCACCCTGAAGATTTGCGCCTCGCAAGTCTGCACCAATTAGATGAGTGCCACTGAGGTTGAGTCCTGATAGATTACACTGGATACATTCTCTAGTTGACAAAAGTTTCTGTAAATCTTTTTGGCTTCCAGCTTGAACTGAACTAGCTAGAAACAGGGGAGTTATCAAGGCCATAGCGGCTAATAGTTGAAGTTTCATACAATTTCCCCCTCTCACAATGTAGTTATGTCTGTTCTTGTCCTCACGAATTCATTGTCTCACTAATTGGCGAAAAAATGTTGATTTAAACTACAAGCTTGATATTTCTTTTTATAAATCAGCAATTGGGAATAGACAAGTGGTAAACTTTGTCAATTCGTAAGTCCTAGTTTTTTATAGTGGTTTTTGTTAAGATTGATGAAATTTTTCTGGTGAAATACCACTATGGCTTTATATGCAGAATTACATCGGCATTTAGGTGGTTCCGTTGTCCCTCGTGTCCTATGGCGATATTTCCAGCGTCATAATACTGAGTTGATTTCTCGCTTTGGTGAATATGCAGAGTTTGAAGATTTTTATACTCGTCCTCGTAATACTTTGGATGAATATCTAGAATTGCATACTCTTGTGGAAAGTGTGCAAACGGTGGAGACTTTACCTTACTTTATTTACCGCTTATTACGCGGTGCTTATATTTTTGAGAATTTGGCTTATTTGGAATTACGCTATACTCCCTATTTACGAACTCCTGAACATTTGAGTCAAGGTGAAAGAATTGATAAAATGGCGGAAATTGTGGATATTGTGGGTAAATCTAGTTATGTACCCGAATATCCCATTGTTACTAGTCAAATTCTTTGTATGCACTCCCGTTTATCTTTTGAGGTGAATAAGGCAATTATTGATTTGGCAGCGCAAAATAGAAAGTATGTTTGTGCGATAGATGTGGCTGGTGGCGATCGCTATTATGATGAACGCATGGAAGAATGGATTAGTTTATATAATTATGCCCATTCACTGGGTATTAACACCACAGGGCATCTTTATGAAACTAAGGATGGTTGTTATCCAGAATTGTTACCCTATTTAATGCGAATTGGTCACGGAATCCAAGTTCCGCTTTTGTATCCTGAATTGCTGCCAGAAATTGCCAGAAGAGGACAATGTTTAGAGGTTTGTCCAACAACTTATTTAAAAACAGGGACTTTACAGGATATTCGGCAACTCAAGTTGGTTTTTGACCGATGTTTTGAAGCTGGGGTGGATATCGCTATTTGTACGGATAATGCGGGTTTACATAATGTGCGTCTTCCCTTTGAATATGAAAATCTTTTGACTTACGACATTATCAATTTTCAACAGTTACAAGCTTGTCAAGAGGCAGCTTTCCGTCATGCTTTCGCTTGGCCTCATAGTCAACGTCCAGCATCTTTGTTAACTGGGTTGTTGAGGTAGGTGACAGGTAAGTTGGGGGAGTCGGGGGAGTTGGGGGAGTTGGGGGAGTCGGGGGAGGCAAGATTCTTTTATCCCCAACCTCCCCAACCTCCCCTACCTCCTCTACCTCCCCTACCTCCCCAACCTCCCCAACCTCCCCTACCTCCCCAACCTCCCCAACCTCCCCAACCTCCCCAACCTCCCCAACCTCCCCCAACCTCCCCCTACTCCTTTAACCCTCTACCCCTTCTGTAGCACCGTTGATAGATTTCCAGGCTGATAAGCCACCGCCCAGTTCAGCTACTGTGGTAAAACCGAGGAATTGTAAGGTTCTCACAGCTTGGGCTGATTGGCTGTCATTTTCGCCATAAACATAGATTTGGCGTTCTCTGTAGAGGGATATTTGGGCGCGAGATTCTAAGTCATTGAGGGGGATAGAAATCGCTCCTGTGATGCGGCTATGATTGTATGTTGAGCGATCGCGCACATCAATAATTGTAAAAGCAGGTTGACCCCATAGAAGACTGTTCTTTAAGTCGTTAACATCAGCAACTAAATTAATACTCATAAGCTTTTCTCTGCTTCTAATCTAATCAGAAATTTACCAAATATCCCTTCTTAATTCGTATTTCTTTAGAATGACAGCAGATTTAAGAAATTAATATTTTGCAGTCATAATATTGTAAGCTAATTATCTAACCGTAAAGACAATTTTTAATTTTTAATTAGTAATTTTTAATGATAATGGCATCTACAATTCAAGCTTTACCAACAGAGGTTGTATATCTAATTACGGCAGGAGAAGTAATTGACTCTTGGGTAGCTGTTGTCAGGGAGTTGGTGGAAAATTCCCTAGATGCTGGAGCAACACGCATTGTCGTTTCTTTATGGCCGCAAATGTGGCGAGTTCGTGTGGCTGATAATGGTTGTGGCATGAATTTGGATGATTTACAACAAGCCGCAACTGCCCACAGTACCAGTAAGATTCATTCTAGTGCAGATTTATGGAAAATCAGCAGTTTGGGATTTCGTGGTGAGGCGCTACATAGTTTAACGACTTTGGCAGATTTAGAAGTTTTAAGTCGTCCTTTGGGGGGAAGTGAAGGTTGGCGAGTTGCTTATAATAATGAAGGAGAAGTATCACAAGTAGAAGTGGTAGCGATCGCACCGGGTACAGTAGTAACAGTTAATAATTTATTTGCTAGTTATGAAGCTCGTCGTCAGGGTTTACCGGCGACAAATCAGCAATTAAAGGCTGTACAAAATGTCATTCAACAGATAGCTTTGTGTCATCCTCATGTTAATTATCAAATTTGGCAAAATGACAAAGAATGGTTTACGATTTGTCCCGCACCAACTGTGGGAAAACTAATTCCCCAAATTCTCCCCCAGGTGCGACAAGGTGATTTACATGAGGTGAATTTACAAATACCAAATCTGGAAAATTCGTCTTTGCATTTGGTGATAGGATTACCCGATAGATGCCATCGTCATCGTCCTGATTGGGTAAAAGTGGCAATTAATGGCAGAATGATTAAAACGCCAGAACTAGAACAGACAATATTTTCAGCCTTTCATAAGACATTACCACGCGATCGCTATCCCGTTTGTTTTCTACACTTAACTATTTCTCCAGAACAAATTAACTGGAATCGTAACCCAGCCAAAACAGAAATTTATCTCAATGAACTAACTTTTTGGCAAGAACAAATTACTGAAGCTATTCACAAATCTCTGCGGATTTCGGAAACCAATATAAAAGAATCCATTCACACAACCAGAGTTAGTAATTTATTGAAAGTCGCAGAATCAAAAGGTGAATATAACTTCAACTCTCAAAAATCCCAAAGTAGTGAAAATCAAACCTATTTAAAAGCCATTGCCCAACTGAGTAATACTTATATTGTTGCTGAACATTCTGGAGGAATGTGGTTAGTAGAACAACATATAGCCCATGAACGAGTATTATATGAACAATTATGTGATAGTTGGCAATTAGTAGCTGTAGAAACCCCAATTATTATTTATCAATTATCACAAGCCCAGGTTTCCCAATTACAACGCATTGGTTTAGATATAGAACCATTTGGTGATAACCTTTGGGCAGTGCGTAACATTCCTATGATGTTAAAACAACGAGAAGATTGTGCAGAAGCAATTTTAGAATTAAGTTGGGGAGGGGATTTACAAACTGCTCAAGTTGCTGTTGCTTGTCGGAGTGCAATTCGCAATGGCACAAAAATGAGTTTACCAGAAATGCAGACCTTATTAGATAATTGGCAACGTACCCGCAACCCGCGCACCTGTCCTCATGGTAGACCGATTTATTTATCTTTGGAAGAATCAGCACTAGCACGGTTTTTCCGACGTAATTGGGTAATTGGCAAAAGTCATGGAATTTGAAATATTTGGCGTTGCTGAATTGAGGTATGAAATTGAAAAATCAAAAAAATGAAACTCTTACTCTCTGCGACTGGAGCGCCTCTGCGTGTTCGCGCAGCGTGCCGTAGGCATAATAAAATCATACTCTTAATCAGCAACGCCAGATATTTTATTGAACTATACTCAAAACGGCTTGATTGTTTGATTCTAAACGTAGGGGTAAAGCAAAAGCTTCATAGGTGTCAACTTAACGAGTGGCGGATGAATAACTGGGTTTAAGACCCCCACCAAATCGTAGATTTGGTGGTCTTTAATCAGTCGCAGGTTTGAATCCTCGACTGATTGATTCTGACTCCTGGCTACTGACTCCTGACTCCTTCTTCAACATACTAACCCTGGTATTGTTTTATGCTAATTTATAAGTTTCACCCCTACTAACTAAGACTTCTGCTGTTAATAAATCCTTCACAGTTACTAATAGAGTCCGTCGAGAATCAACCTCGAACAACACCGATATTCTATCCATTCCTGCTTCACCTGGAGGGTTAAGTTTTGCCACACAAACCTGTTGATTTTGATTATCTAAGGAACGGTAACTTTCTTGATGTTGAAGAGTGCTAGAAGTCATTCTTCCCGAAGCATCAAAAGCAATTTCAGTTAGTGACATATCAGCTAATTCACCAATATCTAAACGAATTTCTTTTTGTCCATTACTAGCAACTTGCAGATTTAACCATTCTTGACGTTGACAAGGATATTTTTCATCTTTGGTAAATAAGCGATGATAAATATAACTTTTGCTATAACTTTCCCATAATCTAATTGCGTAACTATGACGCAAAAAATCATCTATTTCAGTAATTTGTGTAATAGCTAATGCACCATGACAGACAGCATCAAAAGGTTTATTTAGTTTTACCTTAGCTTTACCAAAGTAGGAAATAATTAATTGTTGAACTGCGGGAATTAAACAACTTCCTCCCACCAATAAAACCTGTTCAATATCATTTTTACTAATACCCTTTCGTAAAGCAGAAGCTAAAACCTCATCTAAGGTATCTCGTAACTGTTGTAAAAACTGTCTATATTCTAAAATCTCCTCTAATTTTTCACGATTGATTTTCAATTCATAAGACATAAAAGATTCATCATCAAACCAACTTTCAGCTACAGATGGATTTTTCGATAATTGAATTTTTAATCTTTCAGCAATTTCTAATAAATTCTGATAACCAATTTTCCCTACTTGTTCTGGTGTTAGATTTTGAGAACGTAAATAATCATCAACTATCCAAACATCAATATCTTCACCACCTACATAGGCTTCCGACTTAGCTAAAACCTCAGCCCGTAAACTATTATTTTCATCAGAATTATTCACAGTTTTAACTAAACTTAAATCGAGAGTTCCCCCACCAAAATCTACTACCAAAATCAATTTACCGGGACTTTTAACAGCATAACCTAAAGCCGCTGCTGTAGATTCATCAACAATGGAAACTTGAGGAACATTTAATTTTTGACCTAAATCTCGAAACCAATCTAAATAACGTTCAAATGCACCCACAGGAACAGTAAAAATTAAATGACTAGGTTGGATATTTTGCTTTTGTATTTCTGTCCAAATAGTTTGGATAAATAACTCACAAACAGAGACAGAATTATAATTTATGCCATCAATTTGGATTGCTGGTGGTTGATAATCTCCAGCTAAATCACGTTTAAACTTTTTAAATAACCGTTCAGGAGGATAACTTTGAGAAAGTCCTAATCTTTGACTACGAACACCTTCACCTAATATAATATTATTACCTAATTTAATAAACATTAAACTAGGAATAACCGGATATTCTACTCTTTCACCTTGAGAAGTGACACCCACAAATACACGGGATAAATTAGGAAAACGTAAACTTTTAGGTAGTTGAGTATCAGCCTCTAAAATACTAATTACAGTATTACTTGTACCAAAATCAATTGCGATAGTTGTCATAATTTAAGTAGTAGGTTGGGTTAAGCGAAGCGCAACCCAACAAAAATGATAGATAATTGATATCTTGATGTTGGGTTAAGACAGAATAAATATATTATCTAAAAAATTGTAAGCAGTAAATGTTGGGTTTCGTTCCTCAACCCAACCTACAAATTCATGAGTTTAAGTATTATTGAATCCTGGGGGAAGAGTGCGACTAACTTTAGCAGGATAGAGAACTTTATCACCATCTTGATAACCAATAAAACGAATATAGACTAATTCCCCTTCTTGAATATCATCACTATCAGCTTGATGTAATTGGGGATTATAATTAACCTGTTCCCAAGTTTCACCAATAGCATTATAACCCCAATTAGTAATTAAATTATCTAAAGATGTAAATAGAGAAACTAAGTTTTTAGCAGGTAAGTCAGGTTTAGCTAAAGCCATTTTTTTGACTGTGGGATAATTGCTGAGTAAAGTTTGTAATTGGGTAAAAGTTTCATGTTGAAAATCACTTTGTAATTGTTGAGATTGTTGTTTTAATTCTTCTCGTAGTCGTTGACATTGAATTTCTAACTCTTTAATCTTATGTTCTGTGTCTAGAGAAGTTACGGGTTGATTATTAATAGGTATATCTTGATTATTTGCTGGGAATAAAAACCGGAGAATAATATAAACGATGATTACGAGAATTACAGCAAAAGCAATATCATTAATTTGTTCTAGCATATTATTTGTTTATGTAGTTGGTGTTCAGATCCCCGACTTCTTAAAGAAGTCGGGGATCTAGTTTATTCTAGTTTATTGTTGTTGTAAAGATTGATTTTCGGAAGTGGTAATTAACTCATCATCTTGATAATATTCCGGTAACAATTCCTGAGATTCTATTTCTCCCAAGGACTTTTCTAACCCTTTTGTTGTTTCCACACAACTAGAACCGATTGCATTTAAAACCCGTTCCACAATTTTACCATCTTTACCAATGCGATATTCAACTTTTTGATATTCAGCCATAATGATTTTTCCTTTTGTCCTCAGATCCCCGACTTCTTACCTTATTTAATCATTTATTGATAAAATCTTAAAAAGAAGTCGGGGATCTTATTTAAACCCATCTACCAACTAAAACCCGCACCGTACCATCCTCTAAAACTTCCTCTTCTTCCACACTAAAACCCTCAGTTTGTATGGTTTCCATCAAAGTTTTATGGGCGTACTTTTGACTGATATTATTAATAAACTCCTGTTGATTAATTTTCGCACCCCAAAAATCTGCCACTAATTCATAACTTTCTTCATTTTTACGAAAACCTAAATCATAACCATTAGATTGCTTAATCACATATTCAGCATTAGTTTTATCACCCCTATAACCCCGAACTTGAGTATTTTGTTCAACTTGATAACCTAACTCTTGCAAAACGTCAAGCAAAACTTCACCCTGTTTAATTTGCACCTTGATAGTTGTAAAATGAGACATAAAAAATCAACTCCTATAAAAAATATCTCCAAAACCTCTTCCCTCCGCGTCCTCCGCGCCTCTGCGGTTCGTTTTCTTTTATTATTTAATCCACCTCCAAAGGACCCAAACCCTGCTGCTGAGAATAAACCTTCAACTCCTCAATTAACAGCGTATCAACAGAAGCCGTTCTTGCGCCAGCTTCCGCAGCCCAGCGTTTTAAACTAGTAATTTGTTCCTTAGCAATAGCCGCCAAAGGAACAGTTTCCGACACCGCAGCTAAAATATCTTCAGTGTTAAAATCCCGCCTATTACCATCAATTAAACTACCAAAAGCGCGGTGCATACCATCAATAATTACCTGTTGAATTTCAGCACCGCTAAAGTTTTCGCTATGATTTGCGAGTCTTTGTAAATCAAATTCTCGCAGTCGGGAAGGACGGATTTTTTGCAAGTGGACTTTAAAAATATCATGGCGTTCTTTTTCTGTGGGTAAATTTAAAAAGAATATTTCATCAAATCGCCCTTTTCTTAATAACTCGGCTGGTAATATTTGCACGTTATTAGCAGTAGCTACCATAAACACCGGACTGGTTTTTTCTTGCATCCAGGTAATGAGTGTACCAAATACCCGGCGCGATGTTCCAGAGTCACCATCTACACCACTATTAATATTACCAAATGCCTTATCTATTTCATCCATCCATAATACACAGGGTGATATTGCTTCTGCTAATTGTATCATTTGCCGAATGCGACTTTCACTTTCTCCCACTATACCCCCAAATAATCTCCCCACGTCCAAACGTAACAATGGTAAACGCCATTCATGGGCGATAGTTTTGGCTGATAATGATTTACCTGTTCCTTGGATTCCTACTAATAAAATGCCTTTGGGGTTGGGGATTCCATAACGTCGTGCTTCTTCGGTAAAAGCATCTTGACGCATTCGCACCCACTGTTTGAGATTTTCTAAGCCACCGACGTTTTTTAATGATTCATTGGCGGTGTAAAATTCTAAGATTCCGGTTTGGCGAACTGCTTGTTTTTTCTCTTCTAAAACTCTATCAATATCTGTTTCGTTGACTTGTCCTTTTGCTGCTAAAGCGGCGGCTAAAACTCTTCTAATTCTGGCGCGACTTAATCCTTGACAGGCTTTGATTAATTGTTCTTTTCCTAGTCCATTTAAGTTAAGTTTTTCGGGGACTATTAATTGCTGAATTAAATAATCTATTTCTTCGATGTTGGGTAAGGGAAAATCAATAACTGTAACTTCTTCTTGTAGTTCTGGGGGTATGGTTAATGTATGACTGGTGAGGATGAGGGTTTGGCGTGTGCGTTTGAGTTGACGGGTGAGGTTTTTGATAGCCCGAATTACGGGAGCATTTTTTTCTGTTTCGGGGTTTTTGAGGATAAAATGTATGTCTCGCAATACAAAAATTGTGGTTGTATTTTCTGGGGTTTTGGTAATTCTTGATAATGCTCCCATGACTGAACCTTTATCAGTTCCGTTGTCATCCCAACCGGTGACGATATCCCATAATAATAGTTGTCGTGGTGTCTGGGATATTTGGGTGAGTTGTTGGAGGACTTGTTCTATTGGTTCTTCTTCGACTCCGACTATATATAGTAGGGGATAGCGGGCGCGAAGCATGAGGTCTATTTGTTGGAGTAGTTGTTGATGGGGGTTATTCATTATGTATAAATAGGGGGGTTAGTTGTTAGTTTATTGGGTTTTTTATTTCGCGCAAAGGTGCAAAGAATAATAAATGTCTGAATCAGGTGGTTATCGAGCGAAGTCGAGATAATGACCAGGATTTGAGGATATACAGGATGTGATTGTTTGATTATTGGTTAGTTGTTGATGATTAGTATGGAGAAAAGTGAATATTTATGAAGTGAGATGGAAGAATAAATATATGAATCTCATCTATCAATCATCAAATTACAATCCTGTAAATCCTTTAATCCTGGATATCCTGATTCTGACAAAAAATTTTTCTCGCTATGCGAGAGGGATAAGAAAAGAAAAGAGCAAGAGGGCAAAAGCGCATAGTGCTATTAAGTCCTCGCCGCACCACTACATACAACCCGAAAACCAATATCGCCGATGCTAGCGAGGTAGCTGCCGTAGCGAAAAGCAGAACGGCAATAGACAGGAATGTTGTCCCACGAACCACCGCGCAGCAGCCTATTGGTATTTTTTTCAGTGTCTAGCCATGCGCTTCCATCTGTCGGCGCACCTTTATAGCTACTATGCCAATTGTCTTGACACAACTCCCAGACATTGCCGTGCATATCGTATAAGCCAAAATTATTCGCTACTCCAAAGCTGCCTACTTCTGTTGTTTCTTTTCGGTAAATTCCTTTAATCCCACCGCCATAAGTGTAGTTACCATGATAGTTAGCTAAATCCGTTGTAATCGTCTCTCCAAAGTGGAATGGTGTTGTTGTCCTCGCTCGACAAGCATATTCCCATTCAGCTTCACTAGGTAATCTATAGTTTTTTCCTGTCCTTTGACTGAACTTTTCACAGAAAGCTATTGCATCATTCCAACTAACTCTTTTAACAGGGCGATTACTACCATTAAAATAAGAAGGGTTACTTCCCAGGTGAGTTCCCATAATAGCTTGATATTGTGCCTGTGTTACTGGATATTTTCCCATGAAGAAACTAGGAACAGAAACCTGATGTTGGGGACTTTCTTTATCATGTCTTCCTATTTCATTTTCTGGTGAACCCATCATAAAAGTACCACCAGGAATTGCAGCCATTTCCAATGTCACATCATTACCCAAATCTTCTATAAAATATCTGGCTACAAGCGGCTGACGTTGAATAATTTCGCCAAATTTGTCAACTGTGACTACTTCAATTTCTTCTAGTTTAAAACCTAGTTTATTAGGATCTTGTAATAGTTGTTTAATTCTTGGTTCTGTTCTTTTATTTAATATTAAATAAGCCGCATTTTGAATAGCCCAAGATTCATCTTTTAAACCTGCAATTACTAAATCTAAACCCTGTTCTCCATAATTTAATGCTTGATTTAGTGCAGCAATTCTTAACTGTGGCTCTGGATTTTGCAACCGCAATTGTACCCCTTCAATTCCACCTAAAACGGCTGCACCTTCTAGTGATGGACTATTACCACCAAGCACAGCATCGTATTCTCGCGGTTGTTGTGGATTATTCATGATTGGTTAATGGTTGGTTTCATGTATGCTGTATTGAAAATAGCATATTATTGTCTGAATCAGGATGTCCAGGATTTGAGGATGTACAGGATGTGATTGTTTGATTATTGGTTAGTTGTTGATGATTAGTATGGAGAAAGGTTAATTTTTATGAAATTACTTTAATAATCAATACATCATTCACGTCTAGTAATCATCAAATAACAATCCTGTAAATCCTGTAATCCTGGTTATCCTGATTCAGACAAAATATTAAGTAAATAGTCATCAACCATCAAATAACCATCCTGTAAATCCTTTCATCCTGGGTATCCTGATATGGCTTACGCCACGCTACGCTATCAGACAAATACAAACTTGACGAAATTGAAAATATAGCCTAATATGGAAATATAGGATGCAGCAGACATGATTTAGGCATTGAAAGATAGTCTAAACATGACATCCCGTTACCTGTATGGTCGAGGAATTCCGGTAAAGACGTTCTGAATACCAAAAATTGATTTTTGGCGAAGACTCCTCAAGGAGTCTTTGTTATTTAAGGACTGGGTAATTTTTTATTATTTAATAAGTTTTTAGCTATCACAAAAAAGCGAACTTTTTTGATTTTACCTATACCATCATATTTAGGGTAGGCGCTTTCTACGTGCAACCTCAGCTTTTTACTTTCCCGAAATACTGTAAAAACAACAAAATAATCAACTTCAATACCACTAGAATCTACAATTTTAACGGTTGCAAAGTTTCCATATCCAGCATGACATACTAATGTTGTGTTTTCACCCAGTGACTTGATAATACTGGGTAAATGCTTTGATAAATTGTATCTTTCAAAATTGAATGGTCTAGATTCTCTTGGAGCATTATACATCAATAAATTTGATTCTTCGCTGCTCAGTTCATCCGATTCTTTCGTAAAACAATGTGAGCTATATGTGACGATAAATCTGTATGTGAATGGGTTATTTTCATCTGTATCATCAGTATATTCAACCCAGTGAATATCAAGATGTGATAAGTCGTAAACTTGACCATTAAATGTAAAATTTCTCCAGTGTTTAACCTCCGTCTTGACTGTATTAAAATTTTTACCCATGAGTTAATATAAGCTGCTATGATTTATACAATAATCTTGTAATCTTAATAGTATAAAAATCACAATGTCAAGTATTTAAAGTTTACAGGATGTGATTGTTTGATTATTTGTTGTGTGATGAAAGTTGTGGTTGTCTGATAGCGAAGCGTGGCGTAAGCCATATCAGGATGTCCAGGATTTAAGGATGTACAGGATGTGATTGGATGATTATTTGTTGTGTGGTGAATGTTGTGTTTGTCTGATAGCGAAGCGTGGCGTAAGCCATATCAGGATGTCCAGGATTTGAGGATGTACAGGATGTGATTGTTTAATTATTGGTTGGTTGTTGATGATTAGTATGAATAAAGGTTAATTTTTATCAAATTAGTGTAATAATCAATACATCATTCATGTCTAGTAATTATCAAATAATCATCCTGTTAATCCTATAATCCTGGTTATCCTGATTCTGACAAAATATTAAATAAATGTATGAAGAAAGGTTCATTTTTATCAAATTATTGTAATAATCAATACATCATTCACGTCTAGTAATTATCAAATAATCATCCTGTTAATCCTATAATCCTGGTTATCCTGATTCTGACAAAATATTATAAACTGAGTCATTAACCATCAAATTATAATCCTGTAAATCCTCTAATCCTAATCAGTGTTATGGAGGGTATTAAAAATATATATTAAAAACGATACATTAATTAAGTATATTCAACACTTGCGTTAATCTCAATCTATGCTATATCATTCGAGGTTTATTTGAACTGGAGGTAAAAACACAAAGAACGAAAATAAGCGTTAGACTGAATAAATCATCTTAATATGGTTCTATATGACCTGTAATAGTGCCAGGTATGGCTTTAAAGAACTTGACTACGAAGGAATTTAAGCTAGGCTAATAAGGTCTAAATTTTATTAGGTACAGTTCCGACAGAGCAATAAAGCCAAAATGTAAATTTTAGTAATTGAGCCTGCTATAACTACCTGATAAATTGAATAGCCTGATACTTATTCAAGAATCGTTATCTACTAACCTAGACAAGTTAACTAATTAACGAACCCATGAAACACTAAAAATTGTAAAACCCATTTTACAACACCGATTCATGAGAAAATCTAAAGAAAATATAAAATAAACTCAAATGACTGTGGTGTCTGGAGGGACAAGTGTTTTTAAGACTAGCAAACGAGCATAGACAATTTGTTCAAGATTTAGTAATGAATTTGCAAGCTCTAGCAGTTGTACTAGAGAGGTATGGTTATCCGGCTTCTTGTTATACTTGCGGCGACCAAATGAACAGTGCATCTTTTATGGTGAGCTTAGGCGATAATCACTTAATTCGCTTTTTAGTATCCGATTATGGGATTACTTGGACAGAAATGCGTGATGATAGAGAGTTAATGAAGTTAGAGGGTGCAGAAGCAATTAATCAGTTAGAAGAATTAGCAACTCTTGTTAAAGAGGCGATGCAAACCTCTAGAGATATTGAGTATTCATCCCCGAAGAGTAAACGGATGTTACAGAATACAGCGGGAAGTGTGAAAACTCACCGATAATCTCCTGATAATATATTGGTATTTCAGGTTGCTAATAATCTCTCTGGAGAATTGCACATTGTAGGGGCAAGACCCTTTCGGACGCAAGCTAGATAAATTGCCCCTATACCCCATATACTAATACAACCGGGCTTCACACGGACTTGGTGAAAACCTGAATTCGACATAAGATAAGTAGGTGAACACAATAAAACCAATCTGTGTAAAGAAAAGTAAAATCGCCCAAACCCTCTTCACTCTTGCCTCTTGCATGAGTGCCTCTTGCCTTGCCATAACGACGATTTTCAAGGCTAACCTACTTAATTTGTGGAAAACTGCCCCAAGTGTGAGTCTCAAACCCTTATGATCTCGTTGAAAAAATCATAACTCCGTTCGCGTAGCGTCTCCGAAGGAGAAACTCCGAACTCCGAACTCCGAACTCAGGTGGTGAAAACAGGACTGTCCGTTGATTTAGTAATTTTTGGTATATTAATATTAACTTCTAAAAAATCATTATCTTTGAGAATTTGATAGAGATTCACATCCTTCTCTAATAAACAGGCATGACCGCTATATGGTAGGATAAATGTTTGGGTATTTGGTAAAATACCTGCCAATCGAGTAATTTCACTTACAGAGGGTAATAAGCGATCGCTACCACTGCCAATGAGTAAAATTGGTTGTGTTAGCTGTTGTAGCTCTTTGCTATCAACCTGGAAATCTCGCAGTAAGGATAAGCGCCAATTTACAGTTTCTGATGGTAGGGAACGCATAGCTGTAAGTAGTGTATGGCGATCGCTTGGAGAAATCCGTTCTAATGATGCTAGAAACGGTAACAAACCCAATGCACCAATATCAAATAGGAATGATGGTACAAATTGAGTAGCCTGAGATATCCAATTAAACCAAGATTGCTGCTGCAAAGCCGAAGCAGGATTAATTAAGATAATACGCTTAAATAACTGCGGCGACTGGATAGCTACTTGTATTGCTAAACAACCACCAAAAGATTCACCACATAGATATATTGTCCGTTGACAGCTTTTTTCTAACTCAGCGTGAACCAAGTCCAAAACATTCTTCGCTAAAACATCCCAAGTGGCCAGACAGTTTTTGGGTATGGACAAGCAACGAATATCTAAACCAGAGGCTAATTCTGGGATTTGAGATTGCAATAACTCACCAGTCCCATCCATACCTGGTAAATAGATAAATAAAGGAGAATCTGATTCTACTGGATTTGGCGTTAAAAAACAAGGTTTAGGATCAACTGCTGGCATTTTACTTATTTTTATTCGTCTACTCTATCTTTAACTTTACCCTCTTCTGTATCCAGATAGGGATTGTGATGAAATTTTTATCTTTTCTCATCTGTCTAAAATCAACCTTTCCAGATAAAAAATCATCCACTCTGAAACCATAATTACAGAATTTATAGCAATTTGTATTCATGATATATAAGTATGTGAGTCAGCATTCAGCCGCTAGACATTAGCTAAATGCTGCGAGTAAATTTTTAATAGTTAGTTCAATGATTAATGGATTAAAAATTCCCAAACAAGGCTCGCTAAATTAGGAATTTCTAGAACAACAACCTAGTACATTACTCAAAATTACAACTAACAGTTTAGTCAATTATTACTGGGAACATCTAATATGCAAAATCATATCCACACAATTAGTTATATCGCTAGATTTTCAGTTAGTGTATTCTCTGTAACTACTAAGGACAGAAACAGGTTTTACCATGATTATTAGTAAATATAGGACTCCTATTTGATTTTTGAACAGAACTCGGTACATACTGAAATCCTTCTTCCCTGTTCCCTGTTCCCTGTTCCCTGTTCCCTAACTCAACGGAAAATTCAGGAATCAAACCGGATTCCTATACTTTCTCTGATTTAGTTAAAAATCAGGTGGATTTATAGAAGTAATTAAACAATTCTTCAGTCCATAAACTTGTTATCCATCGCCAGGAGTTTGAAAAAAAAGTAGCAATGTTATATAATTACGTAGTTTTGTCTAAATCATCTAGATTATTAATAGAGAAAACTGATTAATAATTTGCTTTTATAGTCCATGAATCTTGTGAATAAAACAGAAAAGACTTTTGCACTGACCACACCACTATACTATGTCAACGATGTTCCGCATATTGGCAGTGCTTATACAACTATAGCAGCGGATGTAGTAGCCAGATTTAATCGCTTACAGGGACATCAAGTGCTACTAATTACAGGTACAGATGAACACGGGCAAAAAATTCAGCGTTCAGCAGCAAATTTAGGAAAACCACCACAAGATTTTTGTGATGAAATCGTTCCTAGTTTTCTTAACTTGTGGGATTTACTCGACATTCAATATGATCGCTTTAGTCGGACTACAGCACCCCGTCACCAAGCGATAGTGAAAGAGTTTTTTCAGCGAGTTTGGGAAACTGGTGACATCTACCAAGGACAACAGAAAGGTTGGTACTGCGTTTCCTGTGAAGAATTCAAGGAAGAACGGGATTTACTTGCAGACAAACACTGTCCCACCCATACTAACAAACAAGTAGAGTGGCGAGACGAGCAGAACTATTTTTTTCGCTTGTCTAAATATCAAACCCAGTTAGAGGAGTTTTACCAGTCCCACCCAGATTTTATCCAACCTGTCAGCAGACGGAATGAAGTTTTCAATTTTGTCGCTCAAGGTTTACAGGACTTTTCAATTTCCCGGGTAAATCTGGATTGGGGTTTTCCTGTACCTGTGAATTCTCAACATACATTATATGTGTGGTTTGATGCTTTGCTGGGTTATGTTACGGCATTGTTAGAACCAGATGCAGAACCAACTTTAGCTAATGCTTTACAAACATGGTGGCCGATTAACCTGCACCTGATTGGTAAAGATATTTTACGCTTTCATGCTGTGTACTGGCCAGCAATGTTGATGTCAGCAGGTTTACCTTTACCAGACAGGGTATTTGGACATGGTTTTTTAACTAAAGATGGTCAAAAAATGGGGAAGACTTTAGGTAATACCCTTGATCCTATTACTTTAGTGGAAAATTATGGTAGTGATGCCGTTCGTTATTACTTCCTTAAGGAAATCGAATTTGGTAAAGATGGCGATTTTAATGAAATAAGGTTCATTAATGTTTTGAATGCAGATTTGGCGAATGATTTAGGTAATTTGTTAAATCGGACTTTAAACATGGTGAAGAAATACTGTGCTAGTCAAGTACCGTCCATCAGCCAATCAGCTATTCCCATTGACAATCCTTTGAAAACAATGGGTTTGCAGTTAGGAGAAAAGGTGAAACAAGCATACACAGCATTAGCTTTCAATGAAGCCTGTCACTATGTTTTATCTCTGGTACAAGCCAGTAATAAGTTTATTGATGATCAAGCTCCTTGGTCATTATATAAACAAGGTAAGCAGGGGGAAGTGGAAGTGGTGCTATATGCGGTGCTGGAATCTGTAAGACTAGCAGCTTATCTTCTCTCCCCAATTATTCCTAATATCAGCAGTGATATTTATCAGCAATTAGGCTGGGGAATAAATTTTAATGAACAAAAAGAAAGTGCAATTTTAGCTCCTTTTTGTACCCACTCAACATGGGGAATATTATCCGATAAACAAATATTGGGAACACCAAAACCAGTTTTTAAACGGATAGAAACATCAAAATAAAAGATTAATTTTGGGAACTGCGAATTTCTTAAAAAACCAAAGAATTCGGGGAACAGGGAACAGGGAACAGGGAACAGGGAATAAAGAACAATATTGATCTTTACTCTTGCCTCTTGCCTCTTGCCTCTTGCCTTCTGAACTCCTGAATTCTTATCATAAGCAACTCTAACAAGTAGATAGTTAGAAATTTCTATCATAACAGGGATAACAACACAAGGTATGACAACAATGTTGAACAATTTTGAAAACGACTCAATATTTACCCCAGAACAGGTTTTGGAAAATCGGGGTCGGGTGGCTATCTTTATTGATGGCTCAAACTTATTTTATGCGGCACTACAACTAGGAATCGAAATTGATTACACTAAGTTATTGTGCCGATTGACTGGCGGATCAAGGCTATTACGGGCTTTTTTCTATACAGGAGTGGATCGGACAAATGAGAAACAACAAGGCTTTTTGTTGTGGATGCGTCGTAACGGTTATCGGGTGATTGCTAAGGATTTGGTGCAATTACCAGATGGCTCTAAAAAAGCTAACTTAGATGTGGAAATAGCTGTTGATATGATGGCATTGTGCGATTCCTATGATACCGCAGTTTTAGTCAGCGGTGACGGCGATTTGGCTTATGCTGTCAATTCTGTCAGCTATCGTGGGGTGAGGGTAGAGGTGGTGAGTTTGCGTTCTATGACTAGTGATAGTTTAATTAATGTGAGCGATCGCTATATTGATTTAGAAGCCATCAAAGAAGATATCCAAAAAACTCCCCGCCAAAGTTATCCATATCGCCCATTGTCTAGTATGGGCTTTTTAGACGATCCTAGAGATAGTAATAGACATCTAGAAGTTCCAGAATAATGCAAGATTCACAAGCGAGGGAGAATGGAAGACAAGATGGAAAACATCAGAGGGGAATTAAAAATCATTCTCCCCACTTCTGTTCATTTTTGGGGTTAACATCACTAACTAATTGGTTTTACCTGCCTTTGATATTATGTTTAGGCTTATGCTTGTCGAGTTGCGGTAATCTATTACCTACCCAATCAAAAACTGATCCTTCATCTCCAAAAGATGATGATACTAAGATAACTTTTTTTAGGATTGTTTTTGAACAATTTGATGAGGTAGGTAGACCAATTTGGAAAGTTAAAGCTAAAGAGGCAAAGTACACTACAGATAAACAAGTAGGTCAGGCGGAAAATCCTGAAGGGGAACTTTACCAAGATGGAAAAGTTGTCTACCAAATTAAAGCAGAAAAAGCTGACATTAAGCAAGATGGTAAGCAACTATTTCTTCAAGGTAAAATTGTCGCTACTGATACCCGTAATGGGATTGTCTTCAAGGGTAATGAGCTAGAATGGCGGCCTCAAGAAGATTTATTAATTGTTCGCAATCAGTTAAATGGTAGTCATAAACAATTACAGGCTGTAGCTCAAGAGGCAAAGATTAAAACTCGTGAACAACGGGTAGAATTTTCACAAGGAGTAGTTGCTAAATCCACAGATCCACAGTTGCAAATGCAAACTGAGCATTTAATATGGCATATTAAGGAGGAGAAATTATTTAGCGATCGCCCAATTCAAATAGAAA
>NZ_JAAVWA010000045.1:0-29119 GCF_017355725.1 Anabaena sp. 54 | reverse complement strand
GATTTCCAGGATTTCAGGATTTACAGGATGAGGGATCTGTTTGCAGATGAGGTTGCTAATTTGACGGTGATTAATTGGTGGCGATCGCTGTGGGAAATTGTCTGAGTAGCCTACAGGATGTGACTTATTATCCCTTAGATCCCCAACTTTTTGAAGAAGTCGGGGATCTGAAAGAACTCGTGCATTTACGTTTAGCCCAAACACCAAGACCAAAAAGAACTGTACTACTTAATACTGGTAAGGCATCAGTTTCCCAAGGAACAGCCTGAATGTTGGCATCACTTAGTGTGAGAGTTGATTGACCTGTTGAATCACCAACGTCAACAACCCCAATACCGATGTTATAACTTCCCGGTGAAGTAAAAGTATAGCTATAAGTACCATTATTACCCGTTAAGGCTTGAATATTATTGGCAATCGCTACAAAAGCTTGATCTTGATTGTTTTGGTTAAATTGCCATTGAAAGCTAAATACATCTCCAGAATTAATGTTACTAAAGGTACTTTTAATGGCTGAACCATAAGTATTGTCTAGGATAGCATTTGAAAAATTGGTCGGGTCAATACCCAGGAAATCCTCTAAACTATCAGTACCACCACTGGTTTCAACTGTATTCAATGAACCTGAGTAAATAACTGTGTTGTTACTAGTAACATCTCCAATGGAGTTAAAAGTGTTTAAATTAACTAAGTTGATGGAGTAAGCAGGAGCAGAGATTGCTATGGAACTGATACCAGTGGACAAGGTTATACCGATGGTGATCAGAGGTTTTTTGAATTGAGTTAACATAGAGTTCCTGATACAAAATGCTAAAAAACAAAATTGTTGACGTTATTTAACTGGGTGGTAGTGATGTTATCAACCTGAAGGAAGTTCTTAAATATGGAACTACCTGAAATCCCATCCCGATCAATTTGCAGAAAGGTACTACCAGTATTGCTACCTGTTCCGGCTACAAATCTCATGTATTGATCCGCAATAGGATCAGCACCATTATAATTTATACTACTGAGTAATTGGGTAAGGACAATTTTATCTTCTCCCATAGTAAAATCCGTAATCCGTTGTCCCACATCTCGGAGATTGGTAAAGACGAAGGAATCATTACCTAGACCTCCACTAATGGTTTTTGCCCCTGGACCGCCGATAATATAGTCAGAACCAGCAGTTCCTACAATTGGGGTACGACCATTGTTAATTAAAGGATTACCAGTAATTTCGTTAAGATCATTAACGTTAATAGTTAATTCTTTTTCATAACTTAACCCACCTTGGTCTGTGGTTTTGACGCGAATGCTGTAACTGTTTTTCGTTTCGTAGTCAAATACAGAGTTGGTTTGTAACTCATTATTACCAACGATAATGAATGAATTGTTATTTGTATCACCTGTTCCTAATGCTAGACTATAGGTGAAGGTGTCACCAGTATTTGGGTCTGTAGTGGTGAAATTACCAACTACTGTATTAATGGGCTGGTTTTCGGCAATTGTGCTGTTATTTAAGCTGATGTTGGTGGGCGCTTGGTCGGCGGAGTATTATCAAAAACATAGCTAAAATAAGTTCCTGTTAGACTCAAGCCTGTTTGATTTCGGACTATACCAATAAGTTCATCTGGTTCGGTATTTGGCTTGTTGATTAATATTTGAGTGTCTGCACCGACAACAGCCAGCAGGTAATTACTACTTGTTCCTTGAAGTTGAATAATATCTCCGATGTTGAGGTCAGTAATATCGGCGTAGTCGTTACTACCATTAGTTAGAGTATTGCCATCATCATAATAAACCTTGGTAGCATTTCCTAAGATAAAGATATCGCTTCCTGCTCCACCTGTGAGGCTGTCTATTTCCCCTAATCCGCGAGTAAGACTTGCTCCATTTACACCATTAATAGTATCATTACCACCACCCGCATAAATGGTATCGT
Organism: Anabaena sp. 54; assembly: GCF_017355725.1. Lineage (NCBI taxonomy): Bacteria > Bacillati > Cyanobacteriota > Cyanophyceae > Nostocales > Nostocaceae > Anabaena > Anabaena sp. 54. The sequence continues at coordinate 27,195 of NZ_JAAVWA010000045.1, read as the reverse complement.
CTCCCCCATCACCATTAATAGTATCATTACCACCACCTGTAACTATACTATCACCAAGAGCCGTTCCCGTAATTTGGAAGCGTTCTATATTACTGAAACTTACTTGGTCATCCAAGTAATACAAACCCCGATTTTCTTTGTAATTACCATTAAAACCACCATTCCCATTACTGGAAATTGAGCTATTAATCCCACTAATGTTATTACTGGAGTAATCTAATATTAACAGGTCATTCCCTGCTCCTCCATCAACTGTGTCCTGTCCTCATAAGGTATTAATAGTGTCATCTTCAGAACTTCCTATAATCGTATCATTTCCGTCAGTTCCCGTAAAATTTTGCTGCTCTACTGGTATGCTTTGCCCATTTAAAGTAACTATACTATGATCATCCTCTGCCTTTAATACTCGTAAAGTCTCCACATCCAGATTTTGACCCTGTACCAAAGCCGCAAAAATCGCCCCTTCATCTCCAGCGCTATCCGTCTAGTTAATTTTAGCATCTACAAAATGCCCAATTTCCTCTAACAATACCCTACTAATAGCTGCTAAAGAAGCAGCAGCAACAAAGGTATTTGATAAATAAATCTTATTCTTACTACTAGCATAAGCGCCATTAGCACTGCCAAGAATACTACTATCGAGAACTTCTATTTGGGGAATTTGACTAAAATCCCCAGCTTCCCACTGTAACCGCAGAATTTCCGCAAGGCTGCGGTTGTATTGTGTACCAAAAGCAGTATCAAAAACCTGCCAGAAGTTATTTAAACGAGAAAAATATTTAAGTTGATTAGAAGCTAAGGTTAGCGCGGAATTAATTAAAAAGTTCATAAAATAAATGATGTTTTTCGAGGTTTGAACTAAAACAACAGGTTAAATTACCACAGTTAACTAACGGTTTGCTATTAAGTAGGAAAAGTATATTACTGTAAAATATTGATATTCTTGTCAAGTCACCAAGGTTACACACCCTTGGCGGTTATACTACCACACTTGAGTAAAGCTTTGCTACAAAGTATCAAAAATATATTGAAATAAACCATTGATTTTATACGAACTTACTATAGGGAATAATCTATCATTGCTACTAAACGCGGCATTGGTGAATCAAAATAAGCGACTCGTGCGGTCAAAATCGCATAGAGTTTATTTTTTTTTGCAAAGGTGCGTTAAAAAGATATGGATAATTTATTTGTTCCGTAACTTATCCATGAATGCAAATTAAAAGCACCTAAGCTCAACCATGAGAATAGTTAGGAATTATGAGTGATTTCTTGGGTATTAACTGCTGGGAGGAGGGCGGTAAGGTGTGAGGTAACTTGACTGTAACGACGGGTAATGAGTAATGAAGAACGACATTGGATAGCGAGTTGATCTGTGTATCTTCCCAGGGTTTGGCGTTCAATTCCCCACAGACGGCTAGTACCAACAATGGTCAAATCAACATTTTCCGAGGCAGCAATTACGGCTTGGATTGGTTCTGGGGATGTAACGCTTTTGATCTCAATGCGATCGCGCACACTTTGTGGTAATCGCTCAATCATGGCGTTGAGTTCATAACTTAATTCTTCTTGGATGTGAGTGCCTGTAAAGACTTGTAAAACTTGTAACATACAAGTATCCCGATTAATCAGCATTCTCAGGGCGATAATTAATGCTAAATCGTCATGGATGTTGGCGGAGTAGGGAACTAATAAACTTTCAATGGCGTTGCCTCCCTTATCTACAAATACGGCGACATCTACCGGTGTGGTACTGAGAATTTGTCCGACTCTTCCCCCTAACCGATTGTTGCTAAAAGCTGGACGATGCCAACCGACGAGAACTAAATCTGGTTGTTCAATTTTGGCTATCTGTGCTGTTTCTCTGGCAACATTGTTAGATATGCGAACTATAGGATGGATATAGGAGCGTGTTTCTGGTGGTTCTAGGGTAGCGATTAATTCTTCTAGTTTTTGGCGACGTTCGGCAATAAGTCTGTCGGCTTCCGTTGGGGTACTTTCAAAACCATAGTCTTCTTCGAGTTCAATGAAGCTGAGGGGATAAACCACAGCAGGTTGTCGGTTATTAACAGCGATCGCAGTTGCCAACTGTAACAAACCTTTTTGGGTAGCGGGATTAGCCACTGGGACTAACATCCGATATTGGGTAATATAAGGTTCGCTGGGGACTGGTACGGCTTCTGCTGGGATTTCAGCTTCTGGTTCAACAACATCTAATCGGATCAGGCGTTTCGGATAAGTAAATTCCAGTAATGGTGAAGTCATGAATGTTGTCACCAAAGCCATAATTACTAACATGGTGAAAAGTAAGGGGGTAATCACGCCTAACTCTAAACCAATATTCAAGACAATTAATTCGGTTAAACCGCGAGTATTCATCAACCAACCCAGGGCTGATGCTTCCCGTTTGTCAATACCACTAATTCGAGCGGCTATATAAGCACCAGTAAATTTACCACCAATTGCTACTAATAAAATCAAGGCTGACAATAGCCATAAATGAGGACTGTTAAGCAAACCAATTTGTGTTTTTAAACCACTGTAGGCGAAGAATATTGGTAACAAAAATATAAGGACGAAATCTTCAGTTTTGATCGCTAATTCTCTGACTAACTCTTCATCTTTGGGCATGACTGCCCCTAATAAAAATGCCCCAAAAATTAGGTGAATACCGATAAATTCAGTAATTAAAGCGGAGGAGACAACCCCCATATAAATTACAGCCAGAACGAATTGACTCAACCGCCCAGCCCGACGATGATGTTTACTCAGACGTTTGAGAAACCATCGCCCAATTGTGAACATGAAGCCAATATAAGCAATACTTTCAATAATGGTGAGAATAGCTTGCCCGTCAATACTACCGTGACGAGCGACAGCGATCGCTACTGCTAAAATACACCAGGCTGTCACATCATCTACTGCCGCACAAGTTAAGGCTAATGTCCCCAAACGAGTTCCCTGTAAGTTATTTTCGGTGATAATTCTCGCCAACACCGGAAAGGCAGTAATTGACATCGCCGCCCCTAAAAATAAGGCAAAGGGGGCAAAATTGACATGATTACTAGAAACTAAGGGATAAAGGACGAAAGACAATACAAAAGCCGAAGCAAAGGGAACAATAATGCTGAGATTGGAAATGAGAATGGCAGTTTTTAAGTTACCACTCAGATACTTGGGATTTAATTCCAACCCAATCAGAAACATGAAAAATATTAGCCCTATTTGCGATAAAACATTCAAATAAGGCATGGTTTCTGGTGGAAACAGGCTATGAGCTAAACCAGGAGCAATTAAACCAAATAATGATGGACCAAGCATGATACCAGCGAAAATCTCGCCGATTACCAATGGTTGTTTAATTGCTTTGAATCCCAGTCCCACAAGTCGAGAGAGTCCAATCACAATTAATACTTCAACCAAAACGAGAATAACTGTGTGCATATTTTCCTCATTGACGATAATTTGAGTTCACTATGATAATTTTTGACAAGATAGCAGGAGTCAGGAGTCAGAAGTATCTTACTTTATGGCTTTTATTGTATATTCTGGATCTCATCCAAGTGCATACTGCTATAGTTCAAATTGTCAACATAACTAGATATAAGTAGGTGAACACAATAAAACCAAACTGTGTAAAGAAACGTAAAATCGCCCAAACCCTCTTCACTCTTGCCTCTTGCCTCTTGCCTTTTGCCTTGCCATAACGACAATTTTCAACGCCAACCTACTTATTCTCAACTATTTTTATTAATTCAAGATGTTAATTATTGTTACCTTGCTATCTTGATTATCTCAGAAAATCAGTATTAATTTGTTGTTAAACTGTCAATAAACTTGAGAATTAGCAAGTATAAAACCTAAATCAAGAGAATCAAGTGGTCAGAACCTTTGATTAATAAATTATTTCCGCATAAAAGCTGACAATAAACCATAAATTCTTAAACAATCCTCTGATTAAAAATTAGAAAAAATGTCTCAGGTGTAACCTAAAATACTTGCCGGCAAATCCTGTCTTTCTTATTCTGTCTTCTTCTGACAAAGGGCGCAGGCCCTGCGCCCCTACCTCCTGAATCGAGGAAAGAATTTAGGTTTATAGCCAAAAAATTGTAAATATGGCGTTAAATTTTGTTAAGATTAGATACGGCGTTAGCTTTGCCCCCTGTCCCCTACCTACGAGACGCTTCATGCTGCGATTAGAACATATCAGTAAAATTTATCCTACAGGCGAAGTTCTTAAAGATGTCAACTGGGAAGTCAAACCAGGAGATCGTATTGGTTTAGTTGGTGTTAACGGTGCGGGAAAATCCACCCAATTGAAAATCATCTCTGGGGAGATTGAACCCACCGCTGGAGAAATTATTCGTCCCGCCAGTCTACATATAGCTTATCTTAACCAAGAATTTGAGGTTGACCCCACTCGTACAGTTAGAGAAGAATTTTGGACTGTATTTAAAGAAGCTAATGAAGTGCAGAAGGCTTTAGCTCATATCCCTCATGAGATGGAAACAGCTAATCCAGAAGAGTTAGATGAGCTAATTCATGAGTTAGATCGGTTACAGCGTCAGTTTGAAGCTTTGGATGGATATAATTTAGACTCACGGATTGGTAAGATATTACCAGAGATGGGATTTCAACTAGAAGATAGCGATCGCCTAGTTAGTGCCTTCTCCGGTGGTTGGCAAATGCGGATGAGTTTAGGAAAAATCCTCCTGCAAAAACCCGACTTATTACTACTGGACGAACCGACAAACCACCTAGATTTAGAAACTATTGAATGGTTAGAAAATTACCTCAGAGGTTTAATTACCCCAATGGTCATAGTTTCCCATGACCGGGAATTTTTAGATCGTCTGTGTAACCAAATCGTTGAAACAGAAAGAGGTGTTTCTAGTTCTTACCTGGGTAATTACTCATCCTACCTGCAACAAAAAGCCGAAAATCAATACGCACAACTCAACGCTTACGAACGTCAACAAAAAGAATTAGAAAAACAACAGGCATTTGTAGAAAAATTCCGTGCCAGTGCTACTCGCAGTACCCAAGCGAAAAGTAGAGAAAAACTACTTGATAAAATTGAACGCATTGAAGCACCGACAGGAGGAATGAGAACCCTACATTTCCGTTTTCCTGATGCCACTCGTAGCGGTAGAGAAGTAGTGGAAATTAAGGACTTAACCCATATTTATGGGGATAAAATTCTGTTTTTATCTGCAAATCTGCTGGTGGAAAGAGGAGACAGAATTGCCTTCCTTGGTCCCAACGGTGCAGGTAAGTCCACACTGTTAAAAATTATGATGGGTGTTGAACCACCCACAGAAGGGATTGTGAAATTAGGTGATCACAATGTGATTCCTGGTTACTTTGAACAAAACCAAGCGGAAGCGTTGGATTTAAATAAAACCGTCATGCAAACCATCCATGACGAAGTTCCCAACTGGACAAACGAAGAAGTCCGCACATTGTTAGGCAGATTCTTATTTACTGGTGATACCGTATTTAAGAAAGTTGCGGCATTAAGTGGAGGTGAAAAGGCTCGATTAGCATTGGCAAAAATGCTATTACGTCCAGCCAATTTAATCATCCTGGATGAGCCTACCAACCACTTAGATATTCCGGCAAAGGAAATGATGGAAGAGGCTTTGCAAAACTATGATGGTACTGTCCTTGTAGTTTCCCACGACCGTTATTTTATCTCCCAAGTAGCTAACAAAATTGTCGAAATTCGTGATGGTGATTTTCATGTTTACTTAGGAGATTATCACTACTATCTCGATAAGAAAGCTGAGGAAAAAGAACTGGCGGAATTGGCAGCAGCAGAAGCCGCAAAAGCCGCTAAAAAAGCCGCTAAATCTGCCAAAGCTGGAGCAAAGCAGAAATAGGTAATGTCGGTGAATGGGTGACTGATTGTGTTTCTGGCTTTCTGTCACCTATTTTTTAATTATGATAATTGAACGTTGATAAACGCAGATAAACTTGATTATTATTCTGTGTATTCTTTAGATAATTAAGGGTATAAATTCTAGTCTCACGCAAAGGCGCAAAGACGCAAAGGTAAGAGTTTTTGAAGGTTCAATTTGGGAATTTCATACCTCAATTCAGCAAAACCCTATTTTGGTAATCTCTCTAAGTTCTCCCTCGTAATATTCCCCCAATATTCATCTTTATATTCAAAATATATATTTAAGGCTTTTTGTAAATTTGTTCTAGCTTCTGTATAATTTTCCTGTGCTTCTGCTAGAGTGCCTAAAGCGTGGTAGGTACTAGCTTGAGAATATCTATCCTTAAATTCGATTTTGATAGCTAAAGCTTGTTGATAAAATTCCCGTGCTTGGGCATATTCTCGTAAATTTTGGGCTACTCTTCCCAACTGGTGGTAGGTACTAGCTTGAGAATATCTATCTCTATATTCAATTTTGATAGCTAAAGCTTGTTGATAATAGTTCTGTGCTTGGGCATATTCTCGTAAATTTTGGGCTACTCTTCCCAACTCGTGGTAGGTACTAGCTTGAGAATATCTATCCCCATATTCGATAAAAATAGCTAAAGCTTGTTGATAATATTCCTGTGCTTGTTCATATTCGCGTAAATCTTGGGCTACCATTCCCAAATGGTGGTAAGTTCCAGCTTGATAATATTTATCCCCATATTCGATAAGGATAGCTAAAGCTTGTTGATAAAAAATTCGTGCTTGTTCATATTCTCGCATTTCTTGGGCTACATATCCCAAATTGGTGTAGGTGGTAGCTTGAGAATATCTATTCCCATATTCAATTTTGATATCTAAAGCTTGTTGATAAAAAGTTCGTGCTTGTTCATATTCTCGCAATTCTAGGGCTACTCTTCCCAACTGATGGTAAATTCTAGCTTCGTTATCATGATCATCTAATTCTTGATAAATTGTTAAACAGAGTTGATAATATTCTCTAGCTTCTGAAAACTGCCGCAAATCAAAATAACAAGTACCTAAATTAAATAAAGCATAAACTTCACCATTCCGGTTTTTTAGTTCTTTGGCAATATTTACACCTTGTTGATAATAATTAATTGCTTTTTCAAACTTTCTTTCCTCAGCAAAGGCATCCCCAATTTTATTTAAAACCTGACGTTTAAAATTAACATCTGCTAATTTGTCAGCAATTTGTAAAGCTTCAGCTAAATATTCCCTCGCTGTTTTTGCTTGATGTTGACTAATATAAGCTGTTCCCAACTCCAATAAAATATTACTATACCTGCGTAAATTACCATCATTAGTTTGCTCACAGGTAGGCTTATATTCCATCAATAAACTTTGTAAAATTTCAATCCTTTCTTGCTTTTCTTGTGGTTCTACTCTATCAATTTCTATATTAGATTCTAAAGTTTGAGCAATCGCATTTTCTCTAGTTTTTTCTAAAGTTTTAAATCTAAATACACCAGAACGCCAAGCCCAAAAATCAGGAGCAAATTTAGCTAAACGGTTAATAGCGTAATCTGGTAAAATAAATAATATAGGATAAGGGACAGTTTTTTTATAAGCATCCCTGACAAAATTCAAATCTTGTAAAAATGGTGGATATTCACCAAACACACCAATAGATTTTTCTAAACCTTGAATAATTAATACTAACTTTTTATTTACTTCTCTTTCGATTTTTGGCAATTCTTTGATAATTTCATCACGCAAAAAGCGCAAATTAGGATCAGCAAATTTGAGAATTACAAATTGAATTTCTTCACATTGGGGATTTGTTGTTAATGCCTCAATTAATAAATCTCCATCAGGAGGAAAATTAATCTCAATAAATCCTAAAGTAAACTTTTCAGAAAAGTCAATAAACGTCAATAATTCCGCCAAAATACCTTCATTTAGGGCGATAAATTGCCCCAATTCGGCGTTAAAATCATGTTGTAATTTCTGCCAGTGCTTTTTGGAAGAATTCATTTTGCATTACCACTGGGTTAGGATAATTCCATCTGTTATCGCCATTGTATTCCAATACTGAGGTATTAAACAGCATTAACTGTCCAATATCATCTTTACTTACATCTTTATTCAGATAAACTTGTGCTAACAATGGATAATGGTCATTGGGAATAAGCCTTTCAAAACTAAATTGTTGTTCTTTTATAGCATAAATTACATCTTCTGCTAAAATTTTAGGATGATTCTTAGTCCTTGCTGTTAGACAAGCTGACCTCATCATTTGCATTAGTTGACGCACATTACCACCACTAGCTTTAGCTAATTCTAGCAATTCTGCACGGGAATCAAACACAGCATCAACATTTACTCGTTTTTCAATTGAACTTGCTATGGTATCCAATCCAATTTGATTATAGTTTAAATCACGCACATTCCGATCAAATTGGTATATATTCACCATTGGCACAATGTGAGGATTACCATCAAACAAAGATAGGGGATTTTTCGGCGAACACAAAACAGAAATAGGAACTGTATAAATAATTGTACAATGAAGTTCTTGTAATTGGGCTGCATATTCAAAAAATAAATGATCTGCAACTTTAGGACTAATTCGATCTAAGTTATCAAAAATAATCAATAATCCCTTATAATCTGGATATTTTTTTTGCAATTTAACATAAGCGTCACGTAGCAATAGGTTGATATCTGCCTTGAGGCGAGAAATATCTTTTTCTAAAGTTTGGCGAATTGTCGTCTTTTGTTTATCAGAACCTTTGATTTGCGCCAATAACTTCACCATTAATTTAGCAATAAATGGCGCACCACCTTCTAAACTGGCTTCCGATTCTACACTGACAGATTTTTCTACACTTTCTTCATTTTCTTCAGTAATTTCTTTGAACCATGCTTCAAAACTACTTAATAATCTTTGATCAAACTTTAAACCTAATTTTCTTAAAGCAAACTCAACTTGTTTGATCACAATTAAATATAAATCTGTATAATTAGCGTCATTAATATCTGTTTCTTCATTTACTTCCAAATAAATTACGTGATAACTTTCTTTCCAGATTTTTTGAATACGTTTTAATTCGGTACTTTTCCCAGAACCACGATGACCAGTAAATAAAATAGTGCTGAAATTGTCTGCTTCCTGAAGGTCTAAAATTGTACTTATGCGGTCAACTGCTAAGGTTTTACGCACTGCTGATAAATCAACATAATATTGTTCTATTCGTTCACCGTCTAATGGTTCTAAAGTGCAAGCAAGATAAGCAGATTTAAGAGTATTGGCACGTTGAAAGTTAGGTTGATTCATAGTACAAAGTTATATATTTAGGAATCTCAAGGACTCAAGTTTAATTTTAGTTGATTATTTGATATTTTCGTTATCCTGGCTAATTTGAAAATAGAAATAAGCTGGCGATTAGAAAGATGCCTCCGGCACGCTCCGCGAACACGGCTATACAAACAAAGTCCGCCTACGCGGACTAGGGAAATTTGAAACCCACGCAGGCGGTCACTGAGCCTGCCGAAGTGTGGGTTTTGCCTGTGTAGCCGTGACTTCCAGTCGCCTGGATTCTTCATATTTACTTTGATTTCGCTTCCAGATTTTCCAAACGGCTTTTCAATTCCTGATTTTGCTGTTTGATTTGATCAAGTTCCTCACGTAACTGCTTCAGAGTTTTGTCTGTGCCGATATTCTTTTGCACTTTACCAACTTCCTCTTCAGCATAGCGACGGACTCGCCCATCTGCCGTTTGATTGGCTAAAGATTGCAAAATGCCAATGGCTTTTGGGGTTTCCATTTGTCCCAAGGCTGTTAAAACGGCTACTTGGGTTAAAAAGAAAGTCTCTCTGGCAATTTCCGCTAACCGATCTAAAATCCTTTCTATATTAGCCGGAGTTTGACCAGTGGATATTTTGCCCACTGCGCGAATTGCGGACAGGCGTAATGGTTGCGGTATCCCAGCTTTCGTGTATTCCAGGAGTAAATTTAAAGCCGTTTCTGAAGATTTGAACTCAGCCAAACCAGCTACAGCCCCACTACGGACAACTTCATTCCAACCTGCCCTTTCTTCTAACACAGATTTGAGTAACTTGATTACCTTGTCTTCATGGGGTTTATCTTCTAAATGCGCTGCTGCGATCGCCGCAATAGTTCGACAAGCCGCAGCTTCTACATAGTAGCTGGCATCGCCATCTTGGACAAAACTTTTCACAGCCTTGTAGCTGTTATGAGTTTTAATTTGTGACAAAGAACTAATTACCGCCCGCCGCACAAAGGGACTAGGATCATTTAAGCCAACGACTAAACCATCAAAAGCTTGATCTAACTGAATTTCTGCCAGTTCTTTGGCAACTTCGACCCGTACACCCCAAAAAGGATCATTTTTCAAAGCTGAGGATAGGGCAAGAGTCGCTTCTAATCCGCCTTTTTTCGCTAAAGCTTCTGCTGCATAAATGCGGGAAATAGGATGAGGATCAAATTCTAATTGGGCTTTTAATTCGGAAATTGGGTATTCTAATTTGACAGTTTTTAAGTAATTATTGCCGACATCAAAGCTAATAAAATCAGGCTTTTGTGTTAGTGGAAAGTAAAAACTTTGTTCTTTTTCATGGACTCGAACTGTAAAAGTTGTGAGTTGGGGATTTTCTTTATATCCAAAACCAATGGGAATCCTAAGATTAAATAAATCCTTACTATCGGCTTTAGCTTGGGTTTGGGTGACAGTCACCTTCGCCAAATTTGCGTCACCATCCCAGGCATAAGCTACTTTAAAGTCAGGATGACCACCACGATAGACATATTGATCAAACAGGAAAGCTAAATTGCGTCCTGTGGCTTTTTCAATCGCTCTTAATAAGTCTATCGTTTCTACAGTTTTGTGGGCGTTATCTTGAACAAAAGTTTGCACAGCTTGCCAAAATAACTCATCGCCCAATTCTGCGCGAATCATGTGATAAACACAAGATCCTTTTTCATAAATGTGGCGATCGTAAAGTTCGATCGCTTCCCGATAAACATGAGTTACCATTGGTCTACGGTAGCGACTACTATCTTCACTGAAATAACTCCGCGCTTCCGACAACCGATAATATGCAGCTTCTTGGTCGCCATATTCCCGTTGAGTCCACATTACCTCCGAATAGGAAGCCATCCCTTCCTTAATCCAAGCATGAGACCAATGTTTAATCACCACCAAATCCCCGAACCATTGGTGGGCGAGTTCATGGACAACCAAACTTTCGGTATTGCGATTATCTAATATTGCCCGTTCATCTAGTAAACAACGGTCAGTGAGGAGAGTGGTGGAAGTGTTTTCCATACCTCCAAAAATAAAATCATCTACACAAACTTGGGCATATTTGGGGAAAGCGTAGGGATAACCATACTTTTCGCTCAAAAATTCGATCATTTGGGGAGTTTTGCCCATGCTGCGTTTAGCATCTGCTTCTCGTCCCTTTTCGACATAATAGGTAACAGCTTTACCATGCCACTCGTCCCGAATTTCGGCAAAATCGCCTACTGCCAGCGTCATCAAATAGGTAGGATGAATTTGTTGTTGAGACCAATGGTAGGTTGTGTATTTTGCCTCTTCTACGGTGTCAATGAGTTCACCATTGGAGATAGCAACTAAGGGTTGAGGAATGCGGACGCGAATTTCTGATGTTGATAACTGTCCAGGGTAATCGAAACAAGGAAACCAATAGCGAGAATCTTCGTCTTCTCCTTGTGTCCAGACTTGGGTGGGTTTGTGGGGGTAGTGTTTGTCTGGTTGGATAAAGTAAATACCCCGTTGGGGTTTTTCGGCTGCGTAGGCGATCGCAATTAACAAACGATGACCAATTTCTGTAGGCTGTGATAGGTAAATACAAAGCTGTTCTCCATCATATTCAAACTTTTGTGTAACTTCGTTTACCTGTACTGACTCAATTTTCAAATTGACAGCATCCAAAGTCAACCTATCAATCCCATTCCGCACTGGCAATAGGCGAATACTACAACTTCCGTAGCAACTTTGGTTCGGGATATCCAAATTCAGATCCAGAAAAATATGTTCTACCTGTCCAGGTCGGTCAGGGTTATAGTGTGGTTTTGCCCCCGGTAATTCAAAACGCTTGTGTCCGGTTTTTTCAGTATCAAAATAAAACTGCAACATTTATTATTTCTAGCCTTCTAATCCTAAAACATCTAATGGGATGTAAGTCATACAAATACAGAAGTGTAGCGTAGTATGACATTTTTTGCCTGTTTGATTCTGGTAACGTCGGCACTACCTGAATCTACAGATTGACAAAGCTGATTTAGCTACTGTTGTCACACTTAAGAATTTAAGTATGTAACTCTTCTCTGCCTCTGTTCCAGAGGGTATTCATCCGTGATCCATAATTATTGATTACAAATACTACTAATTTTCCATATAGTTTTAGAATAACTGGGAGGTGACAAATTGACTATTGTTTTCAAAGGAATAAAATATCGTTTGCGGATTCAGTCTTGACCATAGTGGAGTATTATTTAAACCCAATTACAAATTTTTGCTGATCATAGATTTCCGATTATATCAGTAAATACCGTGAAAATAGCGGAAATTAGCGATAAAAAAGAATTCAAACATGAGAATTCATGAGCATTAAGTTTTTTCAGCACTTAATTGTAAACTGTATCTAGGAGTCGAGTATGCCCAACCTTTTTATACTCAATGTGCAATATCCACTGATATCAACGAAACTGACAAAATCCTCAAAATATAGTTCTTTTAATGAATTTTTGCCTAGATAAATTTCCCCAACCACCAATGAGCATTTCATTGAATCTGTTATATCATTTACACCAATAAGGAGTATTTACCAGTGTCTGCAAAAAAACCATCGTTCTTAATCCCTGTAATTGGTACTGCTGTAATTATAGCAGGGGGCATAGCAGCTTATATGTACCTCAAGGGTGGTACGAATAGTTCTAGCCCTTTAGGTAGTGCTAAATTAGTACCTGCAACTGCATTAATGGCAACTTATATTGACACTAATCCTGAATCTTGGAATAAGTTGCAGCAGTTTGGTACACCGGAAGCGCGGAAGTTACTAGGTAAAGAGTTCCAGAACTTCAATCAACAAATGTTGAATGATAGTAAGATATCCTACGAAGCAGATATTAAACCTTGGGTTGGTGGAATGATGATTGCGGTACTACCACCAGATGCAAAGAAAGTATCTCAGGACAACTTTCGCGCATCCGAAGCACCAAATTATTTGTTGGTGGTCGGGATTAAAGATAAAATAGCTGCTTTGAAATTTGCAAATAAGTTGAAAGACAAAAAAAACGTCAAAATTCAGGAATCTGACTACAAAGGTCAAAAAATTATCGAATCTACAGGTCAAGGTCAACCGACTTATGTAACGGTTGTGAATAATGACTATTTGCTTTTAACATCCAATAAACAAGCTGTAGAAAAAGCGATTGATACCTATAAAGGCGAACCTTCTTTTGTCACTAAAGAAGGTGCAAATGATATTCTGAGCAAAGGTGTGGATGTTAAGAATGGTTTGGCGCAAATTTATGTCCCTGATTATGCCAATATGATTCAACAATTAACGGCATTTAATCCTCAATCTAAACAATTACCCCCACAAACTCTCGCACAAATTAAGCAAGTGAAATCATTAACAGCAGGGGTGGGAATAGATGATGACGGCTTGCGATTAAAAGCAATTGTGAATTTAGATCCCCAACTAAATAAATTCCAATATCAAGCTACTCCCGCCAAGATTGTGGGACAATTTCCTGGTGAAACTTTGGCTTTAACTAGTGGACAAGGTATTAGTAAAAGCTGGGAAACTTTTGTGGAACAATCCAAAGATTATCCCGAATTAAATCAAGGAATTCAACAAGCGCGGACTCAACTAAAAGCTCTGCAAATTGATTTAGATAAAGATATTTTTGGCTGGATGAATGGCGAGTTTGGTTTAGGTGCAATTCAATCTAATCAAGGTTTATTAGCTAATGTAGGTTTTGGCGGTGCGTTAGTATTGGATACGAGCGATCGCAAAACTGCCGAAGCTACCTTCACCAAACTCGATAATTTAGCCAAACAGCAATCTCTCAATGTCGCTCAAAGAAACATTGGTGGTAAAAATGTCACAGAATGGCAAATCCCCCAACAAGGCGCTCTCGTGGCACATGGTTGGCTCAATGATAATACAGCATTTGTGGCTATTGGTGGACCCGTTGCGGAAACACTAGCAAATCGCAAAGGTGCAGCACTTGATCAAAGTGATACCTTTAAAACTGTTACAGGTTCTTTACAAAAACCCAACGGTGGTTATTTCTATTTAGATATGGACAAAACCAAAACCATAATTCAGCGTGTATCCGCTCAAAGTCAACCTTTACCTGCGGACGCTACCGCTATTCTTGATTCTATTCGTGGTGTTGGTGTGACTGTTAATAGTCCTAGTAAATCCATGACTCAAATGGAGATGTTGTTATCTCTTAAATCTGGTAAGGGGAAGTAATATCCTTTATGATTTTTTTTCACGCAGAGGCGCAGAGGCGCAGAGAGTAGTTTGTAGGGTGCGTCAGACCCGATAATTTGGTAAAAAACAGATATCTTCTATCTGACGCACCTTATTCAGTGGGGTGGTTTACGCTTTTCCTGACTCTATAGAATAGGATTTCTAGAATAATTGACCGCAGGATAATTCCAACAATACCTGCGGAATCTGGGATTTAGGGGATTTAGACATAATTCTCACAAATACATATAATATATGTATGCAAGTTGAATGGAATCCCGAAAAAGCTAAAAGCAATTTACAAAAACACGGAATCAGTTTTTCTGATGCTGAGGCCGTGTTGTTTGATCCCTATGCACTTTCTGTTGAAGATCAATCAGCACAAGGTGAACAGCGATTTATTATTATGGGGATGGATCACCTTTGGCGGTTGCTAGTAGTAGTCTATACCTATCGAGGTGATAACATTCGCTTAATTTCTGCCCGTCCTGCTACTCCTAAGGAGAGACGTGAATATGAAACCGGAATATGATTTTGATCAGGCTAAACGGGGTGCGATCATTCCACAACAAGGTAAAACTCGTATTACCATCTATATTGATGATGATATTTTGGAAGCGTTTAGACAAAAAGGAGACGCTGAAGGGAAAGGTTATCAAACAATGATGAATCAAGCGTTACGAGAATATCTTGATCAAGCCAAATCCCCCTTAGATGAAGATACACTACGCCGAGTTTTTCAAGAAGAACTGCGGGCTGTAACTTTTGTTAGTTCACTTTGATTACTCCTCTATGGTATAAGTAGGTTGGCGTTGAAAATTGTCGTTATGGCAAGGCAAAAGGCAAGAGGCAAGAGGCAAGAGTGAAGAGGGTTTAGGCGATTTTACATTTCTTTACACAGTTTGGTTTTATTGTGTTCACCTACTTAATTGACCAGTTAAAAAAAATAATTAAACTCATAACTTCCGAGTTTGTAGGGTGCGTCAGACCCGATAATTTGGTAAAAAACAGATATCTTCTATCTGACGCACCTTATTCAGCAACGCCAAGATTTCTAGAATAATTGAACGCAGATAAACGCAGATAAACGCAGATAGGAACGGATGAAGATGAATTAATGGATTTGATGATTATATATAATAGACTTCTCCGGTAAAGATTGTAGAGACGTTCCATGGAACGTCTCTACAAGGGGTTCAAACGACGCACATTTAATTTTCGGAGATGTCTATTGTATTGCCTTTTCCCAATTACCAATTACCAATTACCAATTACCCATTACCAGCCTCAACAGATATGATAAGTGTTCAACCGGACATGATATCACTCCATGACGGCTAATACGGATTTTGGTAAGAGTTTTTCTTTAAACCAAATAATTCTGGCGGGTACGTTATCTAGTTTGATTCCGGCTTTTTCTAGGTTCAATCTTTCGGAAATTGCTAAAATTAAGTTATCACAATTAGCCTTTCTAACTTGAGCAAATTTCTTTTGTAAATATTCTGGTCGCCAATAACCAACAATTTCTAATATAAACACTCTTCCGTCTGGATGAACTAGCCGAAAATCGGGAATCATTACACTACCAGGAATGGGAATTAAATCTACTTCTCGTTCTAATATCCAACCACTTTTTAAAGCATCCCATTTACTGGCAAATGATTCCTCTAACATACTATCATAGGGTTTGCCGGGGGGATAGTGGGAAACTAAGCCACATTCTGAATTGAGGGTGAAACGTCCGGTTTTCCATTCGTTTGTGTAAAAATCACGGGTTTTTAAGGTCGCTGATAAACTCCATTTGGTAACATGAAGTAAGGCGGGAATTAGTTTGGCTATGGCTAAACCGTAGCGGGTGCTGGGAGTAAATAAACTTGTCGGTCCATCTACACTAATTGTGAAACCATGATCAGCATCACCTTCAATATAAGCCATTAATTGAAATAGCTTTAAATAACGAAATAAGAGTTTATATTCTCCGGGAACATTGCGATGAGCATTTAATACTAATTGACTAGCTTTATAGAAAATTCCCTGGACTTGAGATAAATTATAACGATGTAAAACTTCTTCTGGTTTAGGAGTATCAAAAGCAGTTAATATTTTATTTTCCGATAAATCAGCATAAAGTCCATTTTTGATTTGAGCAGGTAAAACTTCTTGGTTGAGTTCTTGACTTAAATCATCAGCAATTTTATTTAAAATTATATCAGTTGATTCTCGACTAGCAACGGATTTTGCTGCTAATGCAAATACTTTTGCTCTTAACATGGGTGGTTCGAGGGGACTAACTATTTCAAAGGTGCAAAAACCACTTTTGAGAATATAAGCTAAACCCCGTTTCATCCGGTAATCTGTGGTATCTCCTTCAAAGTCTGCTAATTGACGTTCTAGTAATCCTTGAGTTTTCCCGACTGCTTCCTGAAAGAACTTAATTAATTCAGTCGCTAAACTTAAATGTTTTTGATCAAGTTTCAGTCTTTTTGGGATAATTTCTTCGCCGTTTTGGCGGTGTATCAGTAGGTCTGTTGGTAACATCTTTCTTTTCTGGGGAATAATTAATTTCTAATTGTTCTGCTGCTTTTAAATCCCTTTTATTTCCAGTTCCATAAATAACTTGTAAATTTGCTTTTTGCGGCTTTTCTTCCTGATTGTTATTTTCCCCCCTCCGTCTGGCGGAAGTTCCTTCTTCGCTGGTGTCTTCGGCGATGACTTCATAGAGAATTGCTTGTTTATTTGCTAAATTTCCTTTTCGTAATATTCTCCCTAAACGTTGAATGTATTCCCTGGTTGAACCTGTTCCTGATAAAATAATCGCAATGCTGGCTGCGGGGACATCTACACCTTCATTTAAAACATTAGAAGCAACTAAGGTATTATATTCACCTTCCTTAAATTTAGTTAAAATTTCATGTCTTTCTTTGACTGGAGTTTGATGAGTAATTGCGGGAATTAATAAGTCTTGAGAAATTTGGTAAACTGTAGCATTATCAGCGGTAAAAATTAAAATTCTTTCGGGATAATGGGTAGCTAATAGGTCTACAAGTACCCGGATTTTTCCATCTGTTCCCAATGCGATTTCTTTGGCTTGACGATGTGATAACATTGCTCTGCGTCCAGCTTGAGAACGCGCACTCATTTGCACAAACATCTGCCAACCTTGTAAACTTCCTAAAGATATTTTTGATTGCTTTAAAAAATCATTGCGAGTTTGAATTAACTGATTATATTTTTCTCGTTCTAATTGGGATAATTTAACCTTAATTTGCACAATTTCATGAGCAGCTAAAGCTTTTCCTGCTAAATCTTCAGCGCATTTGCGATAAACTTCTTTACCAATGAGGATATCTAAATCAGCGTGTTTACCATCTGTGCGTTCTGGGGTTGCGGACAGTCCTAACCGATAGGGTGCGATCGCATATTCGGCAATGACTCTGTTAAAGTCTGTAGGTAAATGGTGACATTCATCAAAAATTATTAACGCATATTTATTACCCAAACTTTCTGCATGAATAGCCGCACTATCATAGGTAGCAACTAAAATCGCGGTTCTATCCCGTGAACCACCCCCCAATAAACCCACTTCTGCATCAGGAAAAGCCGCTACTAAATGAGCATACCACTGGTGCATTAAATCCAACGTGGGGACGACAATTAATGTCGTGCGTGGTGTGGCTTGCATCGCCATTTGCGCTAAATAAGTCTTTCCCGCCGCCGTAGGTAACACAACTACTCCCTGTCGTCCTAACCGTTTCCAAGCCGCTAATGCCTCATTTTGGTGGGGATAGGGTGTCATTTCTAAACTAGCAACCAAATCCAAGGGGTAAAAAGCCTTGGCTTCATCAATAAAATCTGTGGCTTCAGCTTGGAGTGCTTCCACTAAGGAACGGTATCTAATTGCGGGAATTCGGAATTTTTCTACCCTATCATCCCAGGTTGCATAGTCTATCCATGTTTTACTTCGTGGTGGTGGGTGTAAAATTAATGTACCACGATCAAAAGTTAATGTCGGGTGACGAGCCATTTATTTTTTCTTAGTCCGGTGACACTGATTTAACTACTCATAACGCAAAATGAGCATGATGACTAATATCAATGTCGGTTCTTCGGTACTTGTTATACTAATTAGCCGAAATTCATAGTATAGAAAAAATTAAGACCATCGGTGATGCTTATATAGTGGTTATCGCCCTTGATGCAATACAATCTAGGGCGCAGACCCTGCGCCCCTACAGGCTTTACAATTAGCTGACTGTATCTCGCTCAAGTGCATACTGCTCGCTATATGGCTGTCGCTAGTTTATCTAATTATCGCAGTGATCATGCTCTAGCGATCGCCAATATGGCATTGGATATGCAAAAATCTGTACTTAAGTTTAATCAAAAAAACCCAATTCCCAATCTCCCAACCTGCAACAGCTACAATGAGAATTGTTGTGATGTTCTCTATTAGCTAAAGTGTCAGACCCTTTACCATTGCGCGAGCATTATCTCGCTTTAATTAACGATATTATCGAAACCACTCTCAAGGGTAAAATTAGCTCTGTAGAGCAGGTTTATCAAATGTTGCTCAAAGGTATCACTTCCGGGACTGGGGAGGTGTTTGAATTAGTTTTGAGCGATCGCCTGAATACGATCCAATCTCAGGTAGACTCGGAAACCGATGAACTGAAAAAAGCCAAAGCCACCCGCAGCTTACGCGCGGCTAAAACCATCCAAACACAATGGCAACGGTGGCAAGAACAAAATAAAGCCACTGAAGCGATATCTCTATCTGTGCGGGAAATTACCACAGCCACCGCAGATGAGCGATTAACAGCTTTATTGCGAGCTACTGATCCTAATCAGAAGTATCCCTTAAATTTGTCTCAACTTCAACAGTTAGCCAAATCTTTACAACAATTTGCCGGTGCTAATCAAGATTTTCAGCAAATTGCTGACGGGATTAATCGTGGTATCGCTTCTTGGCAAAGAATCCAAGCAAATTTACTGAATTGGATGTATGAACGCAAAAATTCATTAGGATTTGGAGGTGTACCTGGAGAAAATAGTCCTTGGGCAAGTTGGGCTAAAGTAGTTAATAGTGAAGTTCCCCAAGCATTTTTTCAGATTCTAGCCAAAGAACAATCGGCTTTGGAATTTGCTCAACAACAACAGCAAATTAGTTTGAGTAATTGGGTAGAATTAACAATAGTTTTACAGTTTTTACAAAGGGGTTTAATTAATTGGTTTGATTCCTACGGAGCGCTTCGCTATCAACAAGCTTATGATATTCAAGCAGGTCCTAAATTATCTATTTCCACATTTTTAACCTTTGCCGTAATTTGGAGTCAATTAGCCAGCGGTTTTCAAAATCAAGCAGCAATATATAGCAATGGTGCATCCCAAATCATGCTGCAAATTTTGCGAACCTTTGCCCAACGTCCTTATTTCCCTCTCTACGGTGGGATTTTTGCCTCATTTTCTGGTAGTTATTTACGGGATGCTTTAGATTATTTAGATGCCCCCTTGCGTTCAGCCGAAGGTACTCAAGAAAAAGCTCGGATTTTGACATTATTGGGGTATTCCCAGCGCGGTTTAGGCAGATATGATCGCTCTCTTGATTTTCATCAACAAGCCGTAGAAATAGCTAGAACTGCCGGAGATAAAACCTGTGAAATCGCCAATCTCAATCACCTAAGTCGGACTTATGTACAACAAGAAAATTATGGTGAAGCCATTAATTATAGTCAACGGGCATTAATTTTTAGTAGACAAACTGGAGACAAAACTGGAGAAGCTAATGCTTTGGTAAATCTAGGTTATAGCGAAGTTATGCAAGCCAAGCAAACAGAAATTAGTGAACCGGAAGTTTATGAATCTGCTATTAACTATCTAGAACAAGGTTTAAAATTAGCAGAAAAATTAAACGATTTACAAAGTCAAGCTTTATGTTTTAGTAGTCTAGGAATTGCTTATTTAGTTACTGCACAATATCCACCGGCAATTAAATATTTAGAAAATGCCTTTAAAATTGCCCAAATTTCTGGCGATTTGTATTTACAAGGCAGAAATTTAGCATATTTAGCTGAAGCTAATTATCTTATGGCTAATTATGAAAAAGCAGTTTACTCTGGTAGTTTAGGAATGTATCTTCTAGAGCAAATTGCCTCTGATGAATGGCGAAAACCTGCTGCTTTATTGACAATTATTAGAGGGCAAATTACCACAGACAAATTTCAATTATTACTGCAACAAAATCGCCCGAATATGATTGCTATTATTGGCGTTGATGGATATGATTACATTCCTAGTTTATTAGTGAAATATCAAGAGGATATTTAATTTGATGTTAATAAAATTGTAGATTGGGTTAAGCGAAAGTGCAACCCAACAAAAAAAATTAATCAATGAACTTTCGTTTCTCGATAGGCTTGGCAAAAACAATCAGTCCTAAAAATTCCTTAAAGGTTTCCCAGCAGGATTTTTTTAAGGGTTTATTGCTTCTGTCAACCATTCTTGTTGTTCATGGCGATGATAAATCCATCTATTTTGTGGTTCACCCCGCAATTGTAAATGATCTACTTTTACTGGTTCAAGTAATAATAAACAAAAATTTTCTAATGGTTGAATATTGTCTGGTACTGGTGGTGCAAAAGCTTCTGGTGTTTGTACTCTCATGTCGCCCGGAATAGGCCAAGCAAATTGTAACCTAGCTGCATCACTTAATTCTTGCCACATTTTAATTCTCGCAGATTGTAAATGGGGGTGAGAATCAGCACTTATTAATATTAATTCTCCAGTAATCCGAAATTGTTCTCTGGTGTTGGGAAAATACCAGCAAATTTCCGCTGCGGATTGTTTTGATATTTGTTCAGCTTTTGCACTACGAATATCGGTAATAAATTTTAGCTGGTTGGTATTGTCTAGAAAGCCTCGAAAGACGACGGTACGATTAGCAGGAAAACCATTTTCTCGCACTGTTGCCAGTTGTACGTAACGGGCATAAACAAGGCTGCGGTTTTGATGCAGGGCGCGGGTAATAAGACTTCGCCAAGGTGCTAGTGACATTTTAAATATAGTTATAATTTACACGTTACAAGACATAGCGGAAAAAAAACTGCCAAATTGCCAATTAATCATACTTTAACTATGAGATATTAAATCGGTAGATAGCGCAAAGTAGTCAATCCGTAACGTCAAGTTGGCAGTTCTTTGCGTCTTTGCGCCTTTGCGTGAGACTAACCCCAATTTAAGGAGAAAAAATGAATAGTGCTGAAAAATCAGCCTTGATTTCCGAACTTGTCCAACTTGGCATTAAGCATACTCCTGAGAAAATAGTCAAGATTGCTAAACAAGCAGATGGTAAAATCGTATTTTTAGAACAGGGAAATTCTGACGCAGGACTCCAACATATTCTAGAAAAACATTCCTTAGAGTTCGCAGATCAGGGAATCCAGCAAAATCAGATACCAGATATAATTATTAAAGCACTAACTAAGGGTAAAGCGGTTGGATATCAAGGTAAAAAACAAACTCGCATTATTTATGAAGTTAACTTTAATGGCAAAACTCACTATATCGCTCTCACTGTCAGCGATAATGGGTATATAGTGGGGGCTAACCCCAGAACTTACCCATAACTTGGTAAATTGACTATGGCAGAAAAAATCAAACTCATGGCTGATTATGAATGCTACCCACTCTGGTGGGCTAGTTCTGGTAAAGCTGGAGATATTGATCCAGAAACGATGCCATTAAGTGAAGAAACTGTTAGTCGGTTAGAAAAATGGGCAGATATCTATGATGCAAAGTTGAATTGGGAAGATCCTAATTCATCAGGTTTTCACACTTTAGAGGCTAAAGCAGCTTTTGAACAAGAAGGGATTAGTTTGTGGAAACAACTGCAAAAAGAACTTGCACCTAATTATGAAGTTATCTATTTCAGTGAGCAATTACGTCAAGTTGTAACTAATACAAATGAATTGGCATCTTTACTTGCTATCTCTGCTTGATGGATAGTCAACGCAAAAATTACACAAACAGCACTATTACATAGATAGCCTATTCTACGAAAACTGACAGATAAAACTTTGAGATTCTATTACCCTGATAATGCACTGTCGGGGTTTTATACTTAACCTAAAAACAAAAATATAGTTATAATTGACACAGACTAAGCTATAGCGCAAAGTGGTAAATTTTTCAATCTTTAATCCTCAATCTACTTGGCGTATAGTCATAGTTTGTCCATAAGCAATCATACTTCATCATGGTTCGAGAACTTGAACGTCAACGTCAGGGTGCAACTTTTCCAGAATCTGCTCCAGCAGCCAATCCAGTGTTTTTTAGAACCTACAGCCGTCGGACAGATGCAGGTTTGAGAGAAACATGGGATCAGGTGTGCGATCGCACTTTACGCGGTTTAGTAGAACTGGGAAAACTCACCCGTGAAGAAGCTGCCATTTTAGACAAGATGCAGCGGAACATGAAATCCCTCCCCAGTGGGCGCTGGATGTGGGTTGGTGGCACAGATTGGTTAACCAAAGCCAAAAACTTTTCCGGTGCTTATAACTGCACCTCTACTAACCTTGTAGACTGGAGTGCTTTTGGGTTGATGATGGATCTAGCCATGATGGGCTGTGGTACGGGTGCTATCATCGAACCAAAATATATTAATCAACTTCCCCCTATCCGTAATCGCCTCAATATCACCATTAAAGGTGAAATTGGCAGCACACCCCCAGCACAGCGGCGTGAATTTACACAAACCCATATAGAAGCTAACACCGCTACTATCCACGTCGGAGATAGTCGAGAAGGTTGGGTAAAATCCTATCAAACCCTGTTAGAACTTTCTACGGATGAACGCTTTACAGATGACGTTCAGGTAATTGTTGATATTAGCGATGTGCGCCAATCTGGGGAAACCCTCAAAGGTTTTGGCGGCATGGCTAACCCTGTGAAGTTGCCCGGATTGTATCAGCGTTGCGCCTCTATTCTCAATAAGGCAATAGGCAGGCAATTAAATTCAGTTGAATGCTGCTTATTAATTGATGAAGCTGCTGTCACTATTGTTGCTGGAAATATTAGAAGAAGTGCGGGGATTCGTCAGTTTGTTTCTGAAGATGAACAAGGCGCAAATGCTAAAGATAACTTATGGCAACAAGACGCAGAAGGCAACTGGCGGATAGATCCAGAGCGTGATTCTTTGCGAATGGCGAACCATAGCCGAGTCTTTCACCACAAACCAACCTTAGAAGAATCTATTGCAGCAGTTCAAAAGCAGTATTATAGTGGTGAAGGAGCAATTCAATGGGCTGGTGAAGCAGTTGCTAGAGCTAATGCTGATTTATTAAATACACCAGAAATCAAAAAAGACTTTTTGCAAGCTTACGACCAAGGAAAAGCCAGAGAATGGATACAAGAATACTATCCTGAAGTTGGTACTGATGAAGTAGAACATCGTTTGGGTAGATATGGATTAAACCCGTGTGGTATTTTATAATACTTGCCTCACGTATAAAAATCAGGCAAAATCGGTGAAAGCTGAGAACAAAGTCGTCTTTTATATAAATTTGTAAGTTTTCTCCAAACTTATATGACAAGATTACTTGCTAATACCGAGGTAACTGGATACCACCAGCACCGTAGAGCGTAGGGGATGAGCGACAAGGAAGCGATAACTCCCCCAAGAGTGCCTGACGCTACAAGGCGAAAATGTACGCCGAGCTTGATTGAATTAAGTTGTCACAAGTTGTAACAACCTCGAAAATCAAGAACTAGAGGATAAAAAGCCTCTAGGGTAACAAAACTGGAGATTATTGGTGCTGACTTCCACTGCAATCTTTCGGAGGTACACTTAAACCAACTCGACCCCGACAACTATAAAGAACAAGAAGAGGCATTTACCGCTGGTGCGCTTTCCGTCGTCGCCCTGTTAAATCACCAATTCCTTGAACCCCGCTATCAATATAGCCGGGAACTTGATCCCATTGTCGGTGTATCCTTCACCGGATTATTTGATTTCTTTGTTCATGCTTTTGGGACAGATTGGTTACGGTGGTGGGAAGCAGGAAGACCCGAAACTCCTGAAGGACTGATTTTTAAACGTGGTGAACAAAAATATCTCAACTTCTGGAAAGATGTCGTTCATAAAGTAGTGTGGGAATATTGCGATCGCCATCAAATCAAACGCCCCAACC
The DNA here is from genome assembly GCF_017355725.1 of Anabaena sp. 54. Classification (NCBI taxonomy): domain Bacteria; kingdom Bacillati; phylum Cyanobacteriota; class Cyanophyceae; order Nostocales; family Nostocaceae; genus Anabaena; species Anabaena sp. 54. The sequence goes on along the minus strand of NZ_JAAVWA010000045.1, from coordinate 2,586 downwards.
GTTGTACCACTGTTCAGCCAGCCGGCACCAAATCCCTCTTAACAGGTGCTTCTCCTGGTTGGCATCCCCCCAAAGCTCAAAGATTCATCCGGCGCATTACCTTCCGTAAAAATGACCCCGTAGCCCTAGCTTGTATAGACTATGGTTACAACGTCATCCCGTCCCAATCTGACAAAGACGAAAACGGCAACTTACTCAACGATCCTTTTGATCCTCGGTGTACAGAATGGTTAGTCGAAATCCCCGTCGCTGTATCTTGGGCTGATTTACCCGGCGCTGATGTCATTGATGTATCTCAGTTTTCCGTCTTAGCGCAATTAGATTTTGTGATGCAAGTCCAAAGTCATTACGTCACCCATAACACCTCAGCCACGCTAGAACTCCGTTCTGAAGAAGTTGAATTATTGGGAACACGCATCTATGAAGCCATTCAAAATGATGAAGGATATATTTCCGCCGCATTATTAGCCCGATTTGACGACTTGCAATCCTTCCCCCGTCTCCCCTTTGAACCCATAGACAAAGCCACCTATGAAAGCCTATCTAAAGAAGTCAAAGCCCGACGGAAAACAGATGATTTCTGTGGGGCGCTAAGTCGTTACGATTTGGGAGAATTATCAGAAGCAGGCCCTAGCGGTTGTGACTCAGATAAATGTATGTTCCCAGAACAGCCACCCACATCATAAAATCCTTTTTCAAAGCCCCCCTCATAGCTTCTTATTAGCACATCTGTTAGATCATAGCCCCCTCCTCGCTTGCGGGGAGGGGGTTGGGGGTGGGGTTTTTCTAGATTTTAGATTCAATCACATGAGTCGAGCTAATCCATTCCCCTTTGTCGCTATAGCTGCGAATTAAACGTTGACGTTCATTCTCTCTAACTAACCAACCAGCTTCCACAAAAAAAGGTTTTCTCAGTTGTAGTTGTAACGGCACATTACTAGAAGTTCCATCAGGTAATAACAAAATCTGTCGAGGAATTCCTTCCATCTCAGAAATGATTTTATTGCCTTCTATTCTGGCTTTTGCAGTAATAATTTGAGATTGGAAAGATAACTTTTGTTCTAAATATCCATCACCGATTTCTTTAATTTCTAAATAAGTAGTATAAGTTGCCGATGGTCTCAAGTCTGAATAAACTGTATGAGCTTTACCTTGCCAATTACCAATTAACTGTTCTACAGTCAGTTGCGGACGTTCATAAGCATCTGTAAAACTGCGAAATTCCCGAATCAGAGTTAAATTAATAAAGTTACCTTGTTGATCATACAATTGTACCAAACGCGATCGCCGGTCATCATCAATAAAACCGTATTCTGCCCCGAACTCAGAAAAAGGAGCTAGTTGCAATGTTCCTTTAGAAAAAGCTCCCGTAGCAAAAAAGATATTCTGCCTTCCTAAAGAACGATATTCCTGTTGATAATCCTGAATAGGAGGACTATCATAATCATAAGAATCAAAACGACGTAATCTAAAAATTACAGCTTGATTATTATCATCAGCTTCCAAATTTAAAATACTAGCAGTAGAATCTAATATCTCACCATTGGGAGAGATTTTAGTAAATGAACCACGCCATTCTCCTAAATTTTTGAGAAAGTTTTCCCAGTTGCTTGTCATAATTTAATTCTTAATTTATATAAGTAGGTGAACACAATAAAACCAAACTGTGTAAAGAAACGTAAAATTGCTGAAAACCTCTTTACTCTTGCCTCTTGTCTGTAACGACAATTTTCAACGCCAACCTACTTAGTTTAACCATAGGAGTTACACAAGTGTCACACTAAAAATCTGTTGTAGGGTGTGCCAGTTGCCTGAGTCCTGAGCCAATGATAAATATCATACAGCCAAATATTATCCAATCAGTTGTTAGTTGCTTCTTAGCCGCCATCTGTTAAGATTAATCAAGAATTAATAATTTTTAAAACCAATACTTGGAGAGTCTAATGTTTATTACTGAATTGTCGCCCCTATTTCAAGAACTAGCCCAACATCCAGTTTCATTTTTAGGTGGGTTCGTTTCTGGTGTCCTCCGACTCAACCTCACCGAAGATCCCGTCAAAAGTTGGTTAAATAAAAAAGGTTGTGGAAATAGCTCTAGCAACCTGAGTACAGAAGTACAAAACGGCAAAGCCAATGGACCGCAACAAATCACAATTGACTAAATCACTCAAGTTATTAGTTATCTAAAGTTTAGGCTGTAAATAGGTAATAGGGAATGGGTAATTACTCGCTATTCCCTATTACCTATTCCCTATTACACTGCGGCGTAAGTGAATGAACTATTTTTAAGCCTTGTAATCAATAGACATCTCCAGAAATTAAAGATGTGTTACCTGAAACCTTTGTAGAGACGTTCTATGGGTAGGGATTCTCGGCTCTACCATCTTTTTTGGAGATGTCTATTAATCTGCAACAGGCTATACTAAGTACAGATATTATAAAGAAATAATTAAGAGTCCTATTATCTATCGCGGTGATCATTCTAAAGTTAGAGCTAAGGATCACAATGGAGTCAGTAACCCAGCCCTAAAGGGACTGGGCTTGCAAGAGTAATCAAGCAAGCCGTACTGACCAGACCACCCTGAG
>NZ_JAAVWA010000044.1:0-29629 GCF_017355725.1 Anabaena sp. 54 | reverse complement strand
GCAAGAAGTCTACTACTGTGCTTTCTGTTGGACAGGAAGCCGACACTGTACCGTCAGGTCAGTGTGGGTAGTTCACAAAATAAATACTAAATTATGCGTAGCACCTGTCACCTGTCACCTGTTATATATTTTCTTTTTGTACATCGGCTTGTGTGTACACCGTACACCTTTTACAAAAAATCCAAGTTCACCACAAAACTCAACATATTTGTGTTACCCTAGTACAGTTGTCTAAAATCCGCACATCTGGGAATTCGGGTGTTTCTTAAATTGAGAAATACACCTAGATGGAGGTTTAACCCGAATAGGAGTAACAAAATATGCCAGTAGTTTCCTTGGCTCAAATGATGGAGTCAGGCGTTCACTTTGGTCATCAGACCAGACGTTGGAACCCCAAAATGGCTCCTTATATCTACACCTCTCGAAATGGTGTACATATCATTGACTTGGTACAAACAGCCCAGTTGATGGATAACGCGTATAACTATATGCGAACCCAGTCAGAGCAAGGTAAAAAATTCCTGTTTGTTGGCACTAAGCGCCAAGCAGCCGGAATTATTGCCCAAGAAGCACTCCGTTGCGGTTCTCACTACATTAACCAACGTTGGTTGGGTGGAATGCTCACCAACTGGGCAACCATTAAAACCAGAGCCGAGCGTCTCAAAGATTTAGAACGGAGAGAGGAAAGCGGCGCACTGGATTTATTACCCAAAAAAGAAGCCTCCATGCTGCGTCGGGAAATGACGAAGCTACAAAAATATTTGGGCGGCATTAAAAATATGCGGAAAGTTCCCGATATCGTGGTTATTGTTGACCAGAAGCGGGAATATAACGCAGTTCAAGAATGCGAAAAATTGGGGATTCCGATTGTGTCCATGTTGGATACCAACTGTGACCCAGACGTTGTAGATATTCCGATCCCAGCCAACGATGACGCAATTAGATCCATTAAACTAATTATCGGTAAATTAGCAGATGCTATCTATGAAGGTCGTCATGGTCAGCTAGAAGCGGAAGAAGACTACGATGATTACGCTGACGAAGACTACGAATATGATGAAAGTGATAGCACTGAGTCAGAAGACGAAGCATAAGCATCTGTGATCGGGATTAAGGCGTACCAAAGAATAAATTAGCCAATTTTTTAGTAGTCTGGCAAATAAGTAGGGGTTTGGCAGTGCTAAACCCCTGAATCTATACTAAAGATTGGGGTATTTTTTTGATTGGAAGTCTCTTAAATGATTTTCAAATGAGTCCTGATCGTCTGATAATCTTGAATAATATTTGTATCTGTCAAGTTAAGAATTGAGGCAATATGGCGGAAATATCTGCAAAACTCGTCCAGGAGCTACGCCAAAAAACCGGTGCTGGCATGATGGACTGCAAAAAGGCACTGAAGGAAAATGAAGGTGATGTCGAGGCGGCTACAACTTGGCTACGGCAAAAAGGTATTGCTAAAGCTGATAAAGGAAGCGCTCGCATTGCCGCAGAAGGTCTAGTAGACACCTACATTCGACCTGATGGACAAGTCGGTGTACTAATAGAGGTAAACTGTCAAACAGACTTTGTTGCCCGCAATGAAGCTTTCAAAGCCTTAGTTAAGAACCTGGCAAAACAAGCTGCAAATGCTGATACTGTTGAGTCTTTATTGGCTCAACCCTATACTGAAAAGTCCAGTGTTACTGTTGATGAATTCATCAAAGAAACAATTGCAACTCTTGGTGAAAATATTCAAGTCCGGCGCTTTGTGAATTTCTCTCTTACCACTGACAAACCAGGAATAGTAGATAGCTATATTCATACTGGTGGTCGTGTTGGTGTACTATTAGAATTAAATTCTCAAACCGATGCAGCCTCTACCAAGGAAGAGTTCCAAAACTTGGCACGGAACGCGGCAATGCAAGTTGCGGCTTGTCCTAACGTCGAGTACGTTAGCATAGACCAAATTCCTGCCGAAGTTGTCACCAAAGAAAAAGACATCGAAATGGGTAAGGACGACTTGGGTAATAAGCCAGAGAACATCAAAGAAAAGATTGTTCAAGGTAGAATTGAAAAGCGTCTTAAAGAAATGACTTTACTAGATCAACCTTTTATCCGTGATCAAAGTATTTCGGTAGAAGACTTGGTGAAGCAAGTAGAAAAAATAGTTGGTGAGGGAATTCAAGTCAGTCGCTTTGTGCGTTATGTACTCGGTGAAGGTATTGAAAGGAAAGAAATGAGCTTTGCTGATGAAGTTGCTGCCCAAATTGGTGCTAAGTAATTTTGTTCTTAGAGACTTCTAAATAAAAAAATGTCCCAAAATGTCTTGTGGTGCAAGCATCTTGACTGCTAATAATACAAGGACGGGCAGGATGCCCATCCCACAAGATTGGATACCGTTCGCGGAGGTTTATTAGTGCTTACTGGTGTCAACTTAAGGTAATAAATAACACGCTGTCCTGTGCTTTATATGATGATTATTTATTCAAAATTCTGTATATTTGTACTATATAAAGCAACTGACAACTCACCAGCTTAAACTTATGGCTAGAGCAATTGAACGGATAGAAAAAGATATTACTGACTTAAAAGAGGCAATTAGTGCGATCGCTTACGAACTCAATTTAGCCTATGCTAGATATATACATATACTGGGTTCAGCCTTACAAAAACAATTGATTTTAGCTAGTTATTACCTGTGTACCCAGGGATATCCTGATGAATTTCTGAACTTATCACTAAATCAGCGGCAAAAATTACAACAAGGCATTCGTAAGTTCAGTCAACAAGCCGCTAAAGAATTAATTAGTTATATTCAACCCCCAGAAGCTACCCAAACAGAAGCAGTTATAGAAACTGAAGAACAAGAGAACATTGAAGCAGAAAATGAAGAAAATGAAGAAAATGAAGAACATGAAGAAAACGAAGAAAACGAACAACAACCTAAAGCCTTAGATCCTTCTAATCCCATAGAACTAGTTGAATGGCAACAAGATTTAGAAGAAGCAATTCAAGAAACTTTGAAAAAAGTCTCACAAGCAGCTAATATTTTAATCCAAAAAACCGGAGTTCTCCCCAAAAAACTACCAGAACCAATTTTAGTCGCAGCCACCGCTGCTGCTGCTTCCTCAGAGGGTTCTAGTAATATGATACCTAGTCCTCCCAATCTATTAAACTTAGTGATAGAAATTAGTGACGAGGAAGATTCCGAAGATTCTAGCCTGACTCAGATTATGGCTATTCACTTACGACTAGGAGAAATAGAATTTGCTGAAGCAACACTATTGGCAGAACGCAAAGGAATTCGCAACATTTTAATGCAATTGAATAAACTAGGACGAGAATATCAAAAAAGGCAACGAGAACTGAAAATTGCTGAAGCCGAAGCCGCTTGGCGTGCCAGTTGGTTTGAGGATTAGAGTCCTATTAACATTAAATCGGCGGTTGGAAACCGCATCTAGTCCACGCAGGTGGACTTTGTTTGTGTGGTTCCGTGATTTACAATCGCCAGGGCTTGTTTTTAGGATTTATCGGATGGAAAGTAAAAAATGCTGATATTCTGGAAAATGGTATAAATAAGTGTAGTATAATTTATGCAGAAAATTGATTAAAACCTAAAAATAGGTTAAAAGACTCCCAAAACAGCGCCAAGGAGTTTTTTGTTTCTAAAAATACATCAACTTCTATTCGATGTATTCGTATTTAAACTTGCAATTAATTACTTACTTAACAATAACTTGCACTACCCTATATGCCACAACAATACGAACACAAAAATGGGGAAATTATAAAAGGGCGTTATAAAATAATAAATCCTATAGGTTATGGGGGATTTGGTGAGACATATCTAGTAGAAGATACACAGTTACCAGGGTCTTATCGGGTGATAAAATACCTAAGATACCATTCTACAGATCCAAAAACATGGAATACCGTAAGAAAGATGTTCAGCGATGAGGCAGCAATATTGCGTGTATTAGGAAATCATCCACAAATACCACAACTTTATGATGAATTTGAAGAAAATCAAAGATTGTATTTAGTACAAGAATATATTCAAGGTAGGGATTTTAAAAATCAGATTTTCACGGAAACGGATGTTATTAATATTCTTCATGAGGTATTAAAAATATTAAATCACATTCATCATAACAATATTAAAAATGTTAAACATTTAGATATAAAACCAACAAATTTAATGAAGAGAGACCAGGATGGAATGATTTTTCTCATTGATTTTGGTGCAGTTAAAGAAGTTAGTACCTTAACCTTAGAACCTGATGGCATAACAGTTACAACAATACCTGTGTTTTCGCTAGGTTATACGCCCCCAGAACAATTTGCAGGAAGACCACAATTTGCCAGTGATATCTATGCTTTGGGTATGACAGCAATTCAACTTTTAACAGGAGTGAGTCCTCAAGATTTAGAAGAAGATTCTGATAATAAAGTTATATGGAAAAATCTGATTTCCGTTAACCCAAACTTAGCGAGAATCTTAACTAAGATGGTGCGGGTCAGTTTACAAAAACGTTACTCAACAGCTAATGATGTTCTCGTAGATTTAAAACCACTAACTTTCTTGGGTCAAGAATTAATTCAACGCTATAAAATTATTAGCTATTTGGGTGGTAGTGGTTTTAGTCATACATATTTAGCAAATGATACTCGCAGTGCTAGACAAAACCGTCGTTGTATTGTTAAGCAATTTATTCTGACAACCAATAATTCACATATTTTCAACGAAGTAAGATCTCGTTTAGAAACTCTATTTGAATCAACACAAAATTTTGATCGTTACCCACAAGTTTCCAATTTATTAGATCACTTTATAGAGGGAATAACTTTATCTTTAGTTTATGAATTTATAGACGGTGAAAATCTCAGCGACAAAATTAAAACAGGTAAGCATTGGAATGAATCAGAAATTACTGCTTTCTTAACAGATGTTTTAGAATTATTGTCTCCTATCCATCAACAAGGTATTATTCACGGTGATATTAAGCCTTCTAACTTAATTCAACGAACAGAAGATAAAAAATTTATTCTCATTGATTTTTCTAAATTCAAGGAAATTTTTACTTTAGAGTATAGAAATAACAAAATAGTTAAGCAACCAGGGGGAACGGATGGATATATGCCTTTTGAACAAAAAGAAAATCAACCAGAACCCAGTAGTGATATTTATGCTTTAGGGATGACAGCTATTCAACTTTTAACAGGAGTACATCCTCAATCTTTAAAAAGAGATTCGCGTAATGAGGTAATCTTGCCGAATGGAATCCAGATTAACTCTAAATTGGCAAAAATATTAACTAAAATGGTGCGCTTTCATTTAGGAGATCGTTATCAATCTGCACAAGAAGTTTTGAAGGATTTGAAGAGTTTAGGTCGAGGATTCAAACCTCAAAATGGAATTGTGAAATGGTTAAAGAAGGATAAGAAATTATTGTTCATCTTTAGTGTATTTAGTATAGGATTTTTAGCGTATATCGTTTGGAAACTAAACAGACCAGAACCACCAGAAATGACTTTGCTGATAAGTTGTAAGGAAAAAAATGAGCGGGAAAATTATGGTGAAGCTGAAATAGATTGTCAGAAATCCATCAATATCCGTCCATCTAAAGAGGCTTATTTATTAAAAGGAAATGCGCTAAATGGTCAAAAAAAATATACAAAAGCAATCGCAGATTATAATATGTCACAAAAAATAGCAAATGATAAAACTTATATACTTCCTCAAGTTAGCATAGGACAAATCTATAATAATCAAAAAAAATATATAGATGCAGAGAGTGTTTGTGAAAAAGCAACTAATAATAATCAAAATGATTTTAGTGGTTGGTCTTGTTTAGGATATGCTCAAAAAGATTTGCAAGATTATGATAGGGCAAAGGCATCTTTTGAACAGGCTATTCAGTTAAGTTGTTATCCTCAAAATAAAGGTCATCAATCTCCAACAGACCTGAATAAAGGTTGTTCTTTAAACTTATATAATAAAGGTGAAACCTTAATGTACCAAGCCGAACAATTAAATCCATCAGATAAGAATAAAGCCATACAACTTTTAGAAGAAGCTATTAAAGAATTCCAGAAAGCAATTGATAAAGCAGACAAGTATGATAGAAGTAAATTTGAGCCTGGAAAAAAAAAGGCGGAAGAACTTCGTGATCAACTCTTAAAGGAAATTAAAAGTAAATAAGATGAATATGGATAGTTTTGTGAATAAAAAAAGAAGAGGTGTAAGAACTTCTTTTCTAATCACCCTAATTCCTCAATATAGCTAAAGCCAACTACCTATAAGGGTAAAAGCCGCCCAGTAAAAAGGATGTTGATATCCATTTTGTTCCATGAGAGAAATTTGGGCTTCGCGAAGTGCTTTCGCTCTAGTCATTTCTGGATCAGAGTTAGTTAAATTTGCATAGAATTTCTTCATTAACTCTGTTGTACCTTTAGCTGATACAGGCCATAAACTAGCAATGGTACTATTTGCACCGGAACGCAAAGCTACCCCAGCCATACCCAAGGCTGCTTTCTCGTCTCCTGAAGCTGTTTGACATATTCTGAGTTTATTCTTTAAATTTTTAATATTTTCTAACTCATCTTTTGTATCTTTGAGTTCAGGAAATTTATTCCCTTGGACTGAAACCTCTTTACTCAAACCAGCCGCTAAAATCTCTATATTTTTTGGTTCAAGTCGTTTTGAGTCTTTGAGTTGTTGACCCACACTTATAGCTATATTATAATCTTCAATTAAATAATTTTCACCATCATGAAGAGCAGCTAAGGGAATGTTTTGGAAAACACGGTCTAGTACAAATACTAAAGTTTCAACTCCAACATTGTTCAAATGATTTTTTCGTTTTAGCGGTTCAATTAACCATTTATATAGTTGTTGAGAAACTTTTAGAAGCTCTTTTTTATTCTCATTAAACTTTTCGTTTCTATCTCTATTCTGTTGCTCCAAAGCAGATAATTTTCCATCCTCAACTTGACTATAGATAAGGTCTGCGAATTTTTCGATAGTTTGATTAAAATCTGTTGGCGAATCTTTAATAACTGAATAATGATAAGGAGATTTATTTTTTTGAAAGAGAAGAACCTCTAGTCTATCTTTCAAAAGAATCGGATAAATAACTGCTGCTTTTTCATCAATATTTTCAATTTGTACTAACTTTTCTATTGGTGGTAAACAAGGATCTTGGAGGAAGTTATCTAACTCTGCCAATTGCAGCGATTCCATAACTAAACGAGCTATGTTGAAGGGAATATTTTTTTCAGTTTTTTCTTCCTGAGAACTATATACTGTGGTGATATTATTGATTAATACCAAGTTTAATTTTTTGAAATCAATGTTTTTTACCTCAGCTTGCAATAGTAAATCAATAAATTCTCGATACACGGGTTCGACATTTTGACGAAAAGAAAACTGGTTATCAGCACTATTGACTAAATCTGCTCGCAGTGACTGAAGTATATTCCATGCTTCAGCATAAGATATTAATGCTCCTTCAATATTTTCTGAATCTCTTAAAATGCGTCCTAATTGGTGTCTATTACGATATAGAATTTGCCGATTATCAAAATTCAGATTATTTAACAGCATTAAAGCTTGTTCTGTGAAAATTTTCGCTTGAGAAAGGTTATCAACTCTGTCTTTTTTTGTTAAGTTTTCTTTCTGTGATTGTAGTTCGTATAACTTAGCAAGATGAGTTAAAGCAAGTGCTTCAGCTTGCTGATCTTTAAATGTACGAGCGTTTTGAATAGCTGTTGATAGGAGTTGAGCAATTTCTTGTTCTTGTGGAAGTTTATCGTTTTGAGTATTTTTCCTCCAACGAGTTAGACTTTCTGCGAAATTAATCTTTGCGTATACTAACTCACGAATTATTTGAGGACTTTCAGGTAATTTAACTAAATGATAATTAATAGATTTCCATAAATATTCGATTTGATTATTCAGATCATCTTTTAATTCAGTCCAAGTATATGGTTGATATCTTTGACTTTTATTAAATTGTTCATTCCACCATTCTTGTATATCTAATAATAGACTGAGTTGATTTAGTTCTGCTTGAATTCCTGTTATGGAGTTAGTATGATTATTTGCTGCTTGGTTATAATCTTTTTTAGCTTTATTATAATGTCCAAATGCTTCATAATATGATTTTATATCTATATATTCATTGTTAGTACATTTGATTTTATTTTTGATTTTATTTTCATCATGTAGATTAAATTCATTATTACACTGTTCACTAAGAATAAACTCAATTTGCGAAGTATAATTTAACTTATCTCGCTCTCTATTACCAATAGCTCTTTCTATATTTCCTAAACCAATAAATATTGCACTTTGCTGATCTGGATATTGTTGTGCTGCTATTTCGGTAATTCCTAACAGTTGTTGAGAAAGTTCTAATTGTCCAAATTTTTGAAGTGTTTCACCTAAAAGCCGCAAACCAATGACTTTATTTAGAGAATTTGGTTGTGATTCTAGATTTTCGATAATTTTATCATCAATACTTTGATCACTACTCTTTAATTGCACACATTTTAAATCAACAATATTAAACACCTGTAATAGTTGACTACAAGTTTCAGTATACAAACCCAAGGATTGCAAAGCTTTGGCTTTATTAATGAGATTTCTATTTTTGCCTTTTTCGTCTTTACCATAAGCATCTGCTGCTTGTTGCCAGATTTTGGCTGCTTCAGAAAAGTTGCCAATATCATAGTATTTTTTCCCTTGCTGTTCTAAATTCAAGCTATTAGATACTTGAGAAATAAGAACCGAAGTTGGTTTTATTTTTATTTCAGTTCCTGTCACTTTATTAGCAGAGAAAATAGGAAAAATCAAGGTTGAAATTAGCGTTAATAATGCCAAGAAAAATGTTGTTAATTTGCGACGATATTTCCACATAAATATTGATTTTAGAAGAGGTTGTACTGCATGGAAAAATAAACACCGTTGTCTTGCAATGTTCTATCTATTGAATTAATTTTAACTAAAGGAATGCCATAATCTAAACGAGCTTTGAATTTTTCGCCCATTTGCCATTGTAAACCTAAACCTAAAGAAGCTAGGGTATTAGAATCAGGATTTGGTTTGCTAGAGCTATTCCAAGTAGTTCCAACATCAATGAATGGAATTAATTGTAAAATATTTTCTCCATTATTGGTATTGTAAATCGGTAATTGAAAATCCGCAGAACTAAAAAATCCATTATCACTAAAAATAGCATCTTGACGATAACCCCGCCCGTTGAAAACACCACCTAATGTAAATTGCTCCAAAGGTAAAAGTGATCTAGTTGCTAATTGTAAATCAGAACGAAGTAAAATTTTTGGTTTCAGTTTGGGATTATCAGTTTGAGAACCAAGTGAGTGTAACCATAGTAATTGTCCTCTCCATGCAAAAGAGCGACTATCAGGTGCTTGATTATTAATTGTCGCACCAAATGTTCCCACTCCTAAACTAAATTGAGAACGAGCAACAAAGACTTGCTGCAAACTTTTCCGGTTCCATTCTTGAAAGAATCGCAATGCAGAAATTCGCGTGCTTCCTTGTGCGTCTGCTCCTACAGATATAGGAAAGTTTACTCCCAAGATAGAACTATTACTTTCCTTTCTATTGAGTGTAAACCCAAGTGCTAGTTCTTCAGTGAATTCCTCGTTAGCTTTCTCAATTATTGGTTGACGTAAGCTAAGTTCAAAATTGTGGGAATTTGACTTAATATCTAATTCATCAAATGGCTGTTCAATGATGTTGCTTTCGGTGTTACTATAACTAAAACCAATCGTTCCATTGCGGGGATTAATTGGTATGGTGTAATTGGCATTTATGGCGTTGCTACCATCGGTATTATTATAAGCTAGATTCAGACTATCTCCTAATCCAGTTAAGTTGGATTCTTCTATTTCTAAACCGCGCCGAAAACTGCCAATACTAGGATTTCTACTATTATCAGCAATGATTTTAATATTGTCAGTGTTTGCTTCTTCTATTTTAATTTTCAGTAAATTAGTGCCAGGAATTGTCCCCGCAGATAATTCCGCAGAAAGACTTTTAATTAAAGGATTTAATTGTAGAAGTCGTAAAGCTTGTTTTAAATTGCGGATATTTAGAGGTTTTCCGGTGGCTAAATTCAAACGCGATCGCACATAACTATCATGCAAAAAGTTTTTACTGTTCTCATCTCGACTAATACGAATTTCTTGTAAACTTCCTTCAACAATCTGGATTGTGATATCACAACTGTGAGAAGTTTGTTGTGGTTTCACAAAACAACCTGTTAAGGTTTGTGCTGGAAGATAAGCACCAGAAGTAACATATCCTTCTTCAGTGTAAAGATTAGTAATTTTAGCAGCAGCTTGTAATAATTCCGTAAAAGTAATATCTTTATTAGTAAATTCCTGCAACTCTTTAGCTAATCTTTTATCACTAAATACTGATTTCGTATTACCCATAAACTCAAATTTATTAACCTGAATACTTCCAGAAATATCGAAATTTTGTTCTGGTTTATTGGCATCTGGGGGTAAAATTTCCTGGAGTTCTTCTGGAGAAAGTAACGGTTTAAGTTTAGATGGAAGTTCAGGGATGGTAGGATTAACTGGAATTTGAGTAGGAGGAATATTTTGCGATCGCACTGAAAAAAATATCCCATCCACAGCCAAAAATCCCAGATTTAGCACTAACAACTCAGATAAAAAAGCAAGGCTACGATATTTAATGGACATGACAATTAGCAGAGGGTATTTGAGAACTCTGACCTGGTAAATTTGCTGTATTAGCAATTAAAATCAGTTCACCTTTGTGATTAACTCCCCACCCCGTCGCCGGTTGTGGTAACTGTACTGAAGTTATAGAATTATGATCTGATGACAATTTTGATGAACTTACCCTCACCGTTTCACTACTGAGTGGTTCTGTGGGATCAGGTGGTAGTCCACCACGTCCAGTAATAATAAATTGACTGCGGTTTTGTCCTTTTTCCGAAGCACAAGCTGAAGCTACCTGATTTTCAGGACTAAGAAATTTTTCAGGGGGAGCAATTAACCCTTGAGTCGGTTGAATATCAGGAGTATTTATTAACACATTCCCACTAAATTGCGCTCCCTGTGCAGAACTGGCAGTAATCGCATTTGGAAGGGAGAAAATTCCTTTGGTTGTAATTTGCACATTACCACCTTGTCTACCAGCATCAGCGCTAATGCTACTATTTTCTAGAATAGCCAGGGTATCTGCGGTGATTTTGATGTTTCCTCCATCCCCATTTTCCCCAGCAGTCGTGGAGATTTGAGAGTTACCCCTTAGTTGCAAAGAATCCCGAACTTCTAAGGTAATGTTAGCGCCGCTACCCTGCACCGTTGCACCAATAATTGAGCCATCTTGCAATCTAATTCCATTGGCTTTTGTAACTAAGTTTCCTGCTATTCCTGCACCTTTGGCAGTTACTGATACTTCTGCACCATCTCGCACAGTTAACAAGTCAGTGTTAATTTCTAAGTTACCACCTGCACCCGTAGCTTCATTGTCTGCAATATTTGGTCTTATCTCTCCAGATAACGCAAACAATCCACTGGTAAATGTGCGTGTTTCGGTCTGACCATTGCGAAGCAGTTGCACCTTACCTATACCACTCAGTTCAATCTCCTTCGCATTAACAATCAAGTTACCTCCCTTGCCTCCAGGGATGCCGTTTTCACCCTTACCACGAGTGGATACGGAAATTCTTGCCCCATCTTTAACTATCAGTAGAGGTGTATTCACAGTTAAAGATCCACCGTCTTTAATCCCTTCAGTAGCAGCAAATAAACCACTGCGACTGAAAATGGTACTATTAGGAATAGCACTAGCTCCAATGAGTTCTATAGACTCTGTAGCATTGACCATGAGGTTTCCTGAACGCCCTGCGCCAAAAGCTGTTACAGAAACATCTGCTCCATCACTCACTCTTAACTGTTTGGTATCAATCATGATGTCGCCTGAGTCTCCTGTAGCACGAGAGTCAGTAGCTAAGGTGCTAAACTTCTGACTAATAGTTGATGCTCCAGCGATACTTATGGTATCAGCTTGTACAGTAATATTTCCACCCTTGCCTACACCTAACGTAGCTGCTGATACTTGCGCTCCATTGCTAATATTTAACTGACCAGTTTCAATCTTGATATTTCCCCCATTACCTGTAGCATCAGTTTCTTTAATATTGGGTCTTTCTTCTCCAGATAAAGCAAACAAACCACTGGTAAATCTACCATCAGCATTCGTACCACTGAGGTCTATCATTCCTGCATTTACAGTTAAAAGACCTCCCTTACCTCCGGTGATACCGTCTTTTCCTGCACCGCGAGTAGAAACTGATACCCTTGCACCATCTCGCACCTGTAACAGAGGAGTATTAATTGTGATATTGCCACCATCTCCAATGCCTTCGGTAGCAGCAAAAAAACCACTGCGACTGAAAATGGTACTATTAGGAATAGATACAGCCCCAATCAGTTCTATGGACTCAGAAGCATTGACGGTGAGGTTTCCTCCCTTCCCTGAATCAACTGTCTTCACCGACACATCACCACCGTCTTTGGTAATTAACCTCTTGGTTGTAATTTCTATGTTTCCAGAATTGCCACTTCCTGTTGATGTCGCAGCAATTGTACTGAAGATTTGACCGTTTGCCGATGCACCACTAACTTCGACTTTGTTAGCTTGGATAGTAACTTGACCACCATTTGCTGTAGTAGAAGTATTTGCTGAGATTGCAGAGCCATTTGTCACTGTTAAATCGTTGGCTCGAATAGAAATATCCCCACCATTATCAGCACTTACCTTAGACTCAGTTAGTAGTTGAATGTTACCAAAATTATTTATACCGTCATATCCTAAAGACCAACCATTGGCTGTGGGATGCAAACTCACTAGACTTTCACCACTAACACTACCTAGTTCAACTCGTCCCTGTGATGCAGCCAATTTACCACTTTCTAAGCTAATATCCCCACCAACTAAAGCGATGGTTTTTCCAGATGATACTTGCAGATTAGCAGAACGATTAATAATGCTTGCAGGCATTCCGGGAAATTGCAATCCCAAAGGCATGGTTATACTCAATAGAGATGTACTTTGAGGATTAATAGCACTAAATTCACCACCGTCAGTAAATTTGAGACTATTAGCTGTACTTGCTACAAAAGAACCGCCTATATCTAGAGTAGAATTACGACCAAAAATAATTCCGTTAGGATTGAGTAAAAATAAATTAGCATTACCATCAGCCTTGAGTAACCCATCAATATTAGAAATTGATTTACCTGTCACTCTTGTGACTATATTTTGAATATTTAAAGAATTATTAAAATATGCGCTTTCACCAGTACCAACCGAAAATTCCTGAAAACTGTGAAATAAATTACTGCCAGCAACAGTTCCCCCATTAATGACTTTTGTATTTCCTTGAGATGTAACCGCTGAATTAACTGATAGAGTTTGATCGGGAATGATTTGCGCTCTGGTGGGGTTTGTGACAGCAAGCAAGCACAAAGGGAGACAGCCAACAACCCAGTATGGTAAATAATTTAGTCTCATTTAATACTATATAGCCAAAGGATAGCGATAACAGAACTAGTATTGATATTTACTACAAATAGTAGACAATAGTCAAATAATTCGCTATATTTCTTATAAATACCAATTTAGTTACACTACATAAGCTATATGACACTTAAAAAATCATTGTTCATGGGTTTGACGATGGTAGTGATGCCTACAGCGATCGCACTTACAGCTACCCCAACCTTTAGTCAGTCCAATCCTACGAGTAAAGACTTATTTCAATGTGGCAGAATTGAAGGTAAACGAACCACCTTTGCTTATAATTCCAAAACAACGAAAAAAATACCGCTAATTCACTGGGATAGCAAGTATATCGAATCAAAGGATATTAAGGGAGATTGTGACAATGCAGCCAATAAATTCAACGAATATTACAATAAAGGACTAAATTTTAATATAGTAGTTGATGGCAATCAATCCAATCGTCCAATATCAATTTGCTTGGCTAAAGCTGTGGACGGTAATTGCGGTTCAGGAGAAAAATTGTTTTCGGTCAAATCAGAAGCTAAGGAAAATTTAGACAAAAATTTAGCTCAAATTGTAGATGCTAAGTTAGCTAAATTTAAGCAAAAGGATTTAAGCGATGTTGTTAAAGGATACAGACAAATGTTTTACCCCGAAATTCAACCAAGACCATTCTGGCAGAAAATATTTTCTTAGAGTTTGGTTGAAAAGTCTAATTTATTACTCAGCGACTAGCAATCACAGTTATACTTGAGAAGGTCATAACTTGCGTTTTTACATCTATATATCCCCTTTAAGCAAAGGCTCAAATTGTGACTTTGCGAAGTATACACAGACAAAACCCATCTTCGTAGGTTAATCTCGTTCCCAGTCTCTGACTAGGAATGCTATCACAGAGGCTCTTCCTCTGCTATCATTGAAGGCAGAGCTTTCTAGAATTCATTCCCATACAGAGTATGGGAACGAGAAAAACCTATATTTTTAGCGGATGTTCTGACCTAGATCGATAGGTTTTATTATATTTGCTCAAAAGTGCTATACTTGCGCTGGACTTTCTCTATTATTTTTAATGGATATTTTTTATCAAAACATGATATATATTTTGTCTTATTATATTTTCTATCTATTGTCAATAGTCATGAACCTATAATTAAAAGTGTACTGAATTATATAAGCGTAGACTAGATAAACGAGAATAAAAGAGGAATTTTAGTATTTTGGAGATGTTTAATGACTAATGAAATACCCGATTGGATAAGATTAAATAAAGCCTTGGCGTTTGAGGCAGAAAAAGGCTTTATAGATTTAATAGGTAAGCAGTATCGCTTTAGTGAATTTCTGTGTTTGACTTTTGGTAATTTCCCAACTGCCTTACCACCAAAAGAAAGACCCCGCTGGCATCAAGTAGGAATGGAATTTGCCAACTATCCAAATTTAACATTACCAGAAAGACAACACTTAGTAGCAGAAATTAGAAGATATCTAAATCAACTTCAACAAGAACTAGAAACAGAAGAAACCAAAATAAATTACGAATCTAAAAACCAACATCCCACCACGCCAATTGTTGCCGAAATTAGTAAAAAATTAGCACCAACACTGGATAAAAAACTTAGAGATTTACCAGAAATTGGCATTAAAAAATCTGATAGTTTAGCGCGGTTGGATTTACATACTGTTCGGAATTTATTGTTTTATTATCCTCGTGATCATATTGATTATGCCCGTCAGGTGAATATTAGTGAATTAGAAGGGGGGGAAACAGTAACTATCATAGCAACAGTTAAAAGATTTAACTTTTTCACCAGTCCTAAAAATAAGAAGTTATCAATTTTAGAATTAATTTTAAAAGACAATACCGGACAAATTAAAGTTACCCGTTTTTACGCAGGTGCGCGTTTTAGTAGTCGTGGTTGGCAAGAAAGTTTAAAACGCAACTATCCTGTAGGTAGTATGTTGGCAGCTTGTGGATTAGTCAAAGGTGGTAAATATGGTTTAACTTTGGATAATCCAGAATTAGAAGTTTTGGCAAATCCAGGAGATCCTATTGATTCTTTAACTATTGGGCGAGTTGTCCCTATTTATGCCTTGACCGAAGGAGTAATGGCTAATACAGTCAGACAGGCTGTAATGACGGCTTTAACAGCAGCAGTGAATTTAAAAGATCCTTTGCCTAAAGGTTTACGAGAAAAATATGCTTTGATGGAATTGAAAGAGGCAATTCCTAATATTCATTTTCCCAAAGATAGTGACTCTTTAAAAATTGCCCGTCGTCGGTTAGTATTTGATGAATTTTTCTATTTACAACTTGGCTTACTGCAACGGCAAAAAAAAGCGCGAGAAATTCAAACCAGTGCCATACTTGCACCCACAGGCAAATTATTAGAACAATTCGACGAAATTCTCCCTTTTCAATTAACCGGCGCACAACAGAGAGTTGTGAATGAAATTCTCACCGATTTACAAAAACCTGTAGCTATGAATCGCTTAGTCCAAGGTGATGTTGGTTCAGGGAAAACTGTTGTTGCTGTTATTGCTATTTTGGCAGCAATTCAATCAGGTTATCAAGCGGCGTTAATGGCTCCTACGGAAGTATTAGCAGAACAACATTATCGTAAATTAGTAAGTTGGTTTAATCTCCTCCATTTACCAGTCGAATTATTAACAGGTTCGACAAAAGTAGCTAAAAGAAGAGAAATTCATTCCCAGTTAGAAACAGGTGAATTACCTTTATTGGTAGGAACACACGCCTTAATTCAAGATAAAGTTAATTTTCAACGTTTGGGTTTGGTTGTCATAGATGAACAGCATCGGTTTGGTGTACAACAAAGAGCAAAGTTACAGCAAAAAGGCGAACAACCTCATGTTTTAACGATGACAGCTACACCCATTCCTCGGACATTAGCATTAACTGTACATGGGGATTTAGATGTTAGTCAAATTGATGAATTACCACCAGGAAGACAACAAATTAAAACCACGATGTTAAGTGGACAACAACGTCCCCAAGCTTATGATTTAATCCGCCGAGAAGTTGCCCAAGGTAGACAAGTTTATATAGTTTTACCTTTGGTAGAAGAATCAGAAAAATTAGATTTGCGTTCGGCTGTAGATGAACATCAGAAGTTACAAGAAAGTGTGTTTCCTGATTTTCAAGTTGGGTTATTGCATGGACGCATGACTTCAGCCGAAAAAGAAGAAGCAATTAATAAATTTCGTGATAATGAAACTCAAATCATTGTTTCTACGACTGTGATTGAGGTGGGCGTGGATGTACCTAATGCCACCGTTATGCTGATTGAACACGCGGAAAGATTCGGTTTATCACAATTGCACCAATTGCGGGGGCGAGTGGGACGGGGTGCAGCGCAATCCTATTGTTTATTAATGAGTAGTACCAGAAGCCCTGATGCTCAACAACGTTTGAAGGTGTTGGAACAGTCCCAAGATGGGTTTTTTATCTCGGAAATGGATATGCGGTTTCGCGGTCCTGGGGAGGTGATGGGAACTCGTCAATCTGGTGTAGCAGATTTTACTTTAGCTAGTTTGGTGGAAGATGAGGACATTTTGCTGTTAGCGCGACAAGCAGCAGAAAAAGTGATTGATATGGATGCAAGTTTGGCGCGTTGGCCATTAATGCAGGATGAGTTAAGGTATAGGTATGAGCGGTTAATGGGGGGAGCAATTTTGACGTAATTTTCTTAGAGGATGTTTTATAAATCCTTGATCATGTATCCAAAATCAGTAGTGGTAAATATGTCGTGAAATCTCATATTTTCTAACTTAAATTATTCGTTTGTAGCTGTTGAAAGTTCTTAATGTTGGGTTTCCTTGCGTCAACCCAACCTTGTATCTTAGAGGTATGTTAGAAGAAGTGGTAGACCGTCCCAACCTGGGTCAGAAAAGACCGCTTTGTAGCAAGGATCACCACAACAATCTCCATGACAGAACTCGAACAGTCGCCTGGGGTAAAAACTATGAACAAAGACATAGATAATATAGCCCGTATCGTGCAAGGATGAGTGAAATCAAGGGGATGAATAAAAACAAAACAAATTAAAAAGAAGTAATTGAAATTGGAGAGTTAAAAATGGATTATATCTCCCAATGGGTAGGCATTGACGTAAGTAAAGCAACACTTGATGTTTATATCCGTCCAATGGGTAAAGCATTTCAATTTGCTAATACTGAAACAGAAATAGCTAATCTAGTTAAGCAACTTCAATCTAACGATTTAAACCTAATCGTACTGGAAGCAACAGGAGGACTAGAAACAGAATTAATCATTCAATTGCAAGCGGCTCTTTTACCAGTAGCATTAATCAATCCTCGTCAGGGAAGAGACTTTGCTAAAGCTACAGGTAAGTTAGCCAAAACCGATGCCATTGATGCACAGATTTTGGCGCATTTCGGTGAAGCAATGAAACCGGAGGTGTTAGCATTTTGATTGTGAAATGTCACGTCAATTAGGCGAATTAATTAGTCGCCGAAGACAATTAGTAGAAATGTCTACAGCGGAAAAGAATCGCCGTGACCGCGCTCGTGGTAAAGCTTTGACAGATATTGAATCCCATATTGATTATCTTGAGCAACATCTTCAACAACTCAATCAAGAAATTGAGACGTTGACCCAAAATAATCAACAATGGATTGATAAAGTCAATCTACTCAAAACTACTCCTGGCATTGGTCAAGTAATTTCTACCACTTTAGTTTCTGACTTACCAGAATTAGGTCAATTAACTGCCAAACAAATCTCTCGCTTAGTTGGTGTTGCACCAATTAATCATGATAGTGGTCAGCACAAAGGTAAGCGCATGATTAATGGTGGTCGCGCCCATGTTCGTGCCATTCTTTATATGGGTGCTGTTGTTGCCATGCGTCATAATCCTGTTATCAAAACTTTTTATGAGCGCTTGGTTGAACGTGGTAAACCCAAAAAATTGGCCATTACTGCTTGCGTTCATAAAATGTTAGTTATTTTAAATGCGATGATTCGAGATCATCTTCCTTGGTCTATTTCTCAAGACTCACAACCAATTTCTGCATAAAGTTCTACTGTCGTTTTTATACCTCCAATCTAGTTTGGTAATTTATGGCAATCTATAATTTACCTGTTTTGTTCTGTTCTGTTTTTCTCCTCTATTTTCTGACTTTTTTCCTAGACTTTAAATTTTTCCTTAACGATCGCTTGACAATCAAGACAGTCGCTACAGATAAGGGGATATTTTTGGCTTTTTATGGGAGAATAGGTAAAAGGGAAAAAGTAGCGAAACTCAGAATTGCTAATAATAGCTGGAGTTTTTTGCGGGTAAATAAATTATTTTTAGTCATATATTTTCCCGTTGATATTGAGGGTGGGTAGTAATTGAACCACGAAGACGCAAAGGACACGAAGGAAGAGGGAGGAAGAAGGAAAAGGGATTAAGAGTTTTTAAATTTTAGGTTCATCTATTCTAATTCTGCTAGTTTTTCTTCCACAAGACTTTGTACTTTTTGTAGGGTTATAAGTTTGTCATAAGCTCGTAATGTGCTAATAGGAGTAATATCAAATTTATCTTCATTTAACTTGAATCGTTTTAGTTCTATTTTGAGCCAAGCTTGCTCTTCTTTTATAACTTGCAGTTTTCTTTGTAGTTCTCCTTTTGTATACATAGACAAGCTTTGTGCTGTGGTAAATATTTGCAATTCTATATCCGACCTTACCATTTATAATGGCTATTAATTGATTCCACAGTTCATCATTTTCTTGAAAATCAGGATGTTCTTGCTTTGCAGCTTGTAAATCATCTTTTGTTTTAGTAATAGCTCCTTCAATTTCTTCGATAATTTGCTTTATATCAATAAAAGGATGCCTTTTATACTTCTTGAATAGCTGCTCTTTTAATGAGCCTATAGTTAGATTCTTCTCTAAAATAATTTCGATGTCTTTATAAGCTAATGACTGATCAGATATTACGGTTAAGCGATTCTTATGAATCTCGTAAACTACCTGATGTGGAATCCAAATTCTTTCTTGAAGCTTTTGGAGAATATCAAACAATCTTTTTCTTGTTTTAGGAGAGTAACGATAAATATGTAATAAAACATTTGTATCAAAAGAAAAAACACATTCCTTCCATAGTTCAGTAAACTCTTCTTTTGTAGGCTGATAATAGCCAGGGAATAAATCACGCATAATATATGCTTAAAGTGTAATTTGTATAAATACAACTATAACACGTAACTGAAAAAGAGGAACTCCCAGCAAAGTCCTCTCTTCGTACTCTTTCCTCTGCCTCTTTGCATGAGAAAAAATCACCCCACTGCTGGATATTGTGCTAATACCTGCTGTAAATATTGACCAGTATAAGAACGCGGATTTTTTGCCACTTCTTCTGGCGTTCCCGCAGCAATCAGTTCTCCGCCTTTATCTCCTCCTTCTGGTCCTAAATCTATCACCCAATCAGAACAACGAATTACATCTAAATTATGTTCAATCACTAAAATTGAATTGCCTTTATCTACCAATCTTTGTAAAACGTCCAACAATTTGTGGACATCATAAAAAGATAAACCTGTGGTGGGTTCATCAATTAAATAAAGTGTTTTTCCTGTGGCACGTCGAGATAATTCTGTGGCTAATTTCACCCGTTGTGCTTCTCCACCGGATAAGGTTGTGGCTGGTTGTCCTAATTGCACGTAACCCAAACCAACATCAAATAGAGTTTGTAATCTAGTTACGGCTTTGGGAATGTTTTGACAAAAATCTAATGCTTCTTCAACGGTCATATTCAAAACATCAGAAATTGATTTATCTTTATATTTAACTTGGAGAGTTTCCCGGTTATATCTCGCACCTTTGCAAATTTCACATTGCACATAAACGTCAGGTAAAAAGTTCATTTCGATAACGTTTACACCTTGTCCACTACAAGCTTCGCAACGTCCACCTTTGACATTAAAAGAAAATTGTCCAGGTTTGTAACCTCTAGTTTTGGCTTCTACGGTTTGGGAAAAGACATCACGAATAATATCGAAAACTCCGGTGTAAGTTGCAGGGTTAGAACGGGGAGTTCTCCCAATGGGTGATTGGTCAATGACAATGGCTTTATCAACGCAGTTTAAACCCTTGATTTCATCCATGTCTTTGGGTGCGGGAGCTTTTTTCAGTAAATGATGTTGTAAGGCTGGATAAAGTAATTCGTTAATTAAGGTAGATTTTCCTGAACCAGAAACACCTGTAACGGAGACAAGTTTTCCCAAGGGAATTTCTACATCTATATTTTGTAAGTTGTTACGATGGGCATTTCTAATAGTTAAGGCGCGGCCATTTCCTTCTCGTCTTTTAGCTGGGGTAGTGATCACTCTTCTTCCTGATAGGTAAGCACCAGTTAAAGATGCTTCTGCGTTGAGTAAATCCTCAAAACTGCCTTGGGAAATAATATTTCCCCCATGAATTCCTGCACCGGGACCAATATCAACTATATAGTTAGCAGCGCGGATAGTTTCTTCATCATGTTCCACAACTATTAAGGTATTTCCTAAGTCGCGTAATTTGGTTAATGTTTTGAGTAATTTTCCGTTATCTCTTTGATGTAACCCAATGCTTGGTTCATCTAAAACGTAAAGAACTCCTGTTAGTCCTGAACCGATTTGTGTGGCTAATCGAATGCGTTGGGCTTCTCCACCTGATAATGTCATGGCGGGACGATCTAAGGTGAGATAATCTAAGCCAACATCTAATAAAAATTGTAATCTGGCTTTAACTTCTCTGAGAACTAAATCAGCTATTTGAGTTTGTCTAGCACTCAATTTTAATTTTTCGATTCTTTCCCGACATTCCCGAATGGAAACACTGGTAAAATCTAAAATCCCATATTGTCCCAACTTCACAGCTAAGGCTTCGGGTTTTAATCTTTTCCCACCACAAACTTCACAGGGTTGGTCAATTAAATATTCTTCTAATTTCTGTTTAACTAACTCCGTTCCCCCTTCATACTGTCTTTGTAAAATGGGAATTACACCCTTAAAACTCTGCGACCTCTGCGCCTCTGTGGTTCGTTTCTCTTCCCCATACAAGACAACTTTTTGCTGTTCCGGTGTCAACTTCCCCCATTGAGTTTGTAACTCAAAGCCATAATTCAACCCCACAGCATATAACAACTCCAAATAATAGGAGTTTTCCTTTTCTGACCAAGGAGCGATCGCTGCATACATGGGCGAATCTGGATTAGGGACAACCAATTCCGGGGAAAATCTTCTTAAAGTCCCAATCCCATGACAATGGGGACAAGCACCATAAGGGGAATTAAAAGAAAACAACCGGGGGGATAATTCTTCCATTACCGCACCATGTTCGGGACAAGCAAAGTTTTCCGAAAACACCATTTCTGTGGGTAATTCTTGTGCGGAAATACCTTGATTTTCTGCCTCAGTTGCTATATACTTACTATCAGACCGCTCCAGCGCTATCTTATCCAATGTATCTTTTAATACCTCAATTGTGGCAATTCCGTTAGATTGCTTAAGACAAGTTGCTAGAGAATCTACCAAACGCTCTTGAATACCATCTTTCTTAACTAATCTGTCAATAACCAGTTCTATAGTATGTGTGTTATTTTTATCTAACTCAATGGAATCTGATAGCTCTCGCACCTCTCCATTTACCCGAATGCGGACAAATCCTTGGGCGGCTAAACCGGAAATTAATTTGCGGTGAGTTCCCTTTTTCCCCCGGACTACAGGGGCTAGAATTTGGAAGCGGGTACGGTCGGGAAGTTCCATGATGCGATCGCACATCTGGTCAATGGTCTGAGGGGCAATAGAGCGATCGCACATGGGACAATGAGGTTCACCCGCCCGACCATACAACAATCGCAAATAATCATAAATTTCCGTCACCGTCCCCACAGTTGAACGGGGATTATGGGAAGTTGATTTTTGGTCAATGGAAATTGCCGGACTTAAACCTTCAATTGCTTCAACGTCGGGTTTATCCAACTGTCCCAAAAATTGCCGAGCATAGGCACTGAGAGATTCCACATAACGGCGTTGACCTTCGGCGAAAATGGTATCGAACGCCAAAGAAGACTTACCCGAACCAGAAACGCCAGTAAAGACAATCAGGCGATCGCGGGGTAATTCCAAATCAATATTTTTCAGATTATGCTGCCTAGCACCCCGAATGCGGATAGTATTTTGGCTATTGTGAGCGTTTGGAAGCACATCGTTTAAAGAAGCAGCTAGGTTTTCTGACATATTGACAGGCTAAGGAAAGGTTACACAGTGAAACAATCCTTAATAATACTATCTTTACTCAGGTTATAGTAAAGTATCAATCATCTTAATTTTCTAACCAGGATATCACTTTATATTTTCTTGATTTAGTAGATAATTAGAAAAAATCTTGCTGAGGATAGAGTTATGGTTTCACAAATCGCAGCACCAGCCCAGCTAGAGGTCATTTACTCAGATTGTGACGGACAACTGGTGGCAAATAACACAATTCAGTTTCCTATTCTTGTAGAAATTCAGCAAAACTGAGACTATCTGTTTGCTAATGCTCCAAATGTATTTGTAGCTGGAGATTTATTTTGGTATCCCGTCGAGGGCAAAAATACATTAGTAGAGGAAGTACAAGCAATAATTTAAGAATATAATTATGACAGAAACAAACTATTTGCAACAAAATAATATTAATTCAGAATATGAGGAAGATATAGATATTGAAGAGGAAGAGGAAGAGGAAGAGGAAGAAGAAGAACCAACTCTTTCTCAAGGATTTGATCCGACTTGCATTAGTATGGGAACTAATATCATGACCGTACAGCAAATTCTGGACAGATTAAATAATCATCGAATGATCACACCTGAATTTCAACGAAAAGAAGGTATTTGGACTAGAACTGCAAAAAGTCGGTTAATTGAATCTCTTTTATTGCAAATTCCTTTACCTGCTTTTTATATTGATGCAACTAATGATGATCAATGGTTAGTCATAGATGGAATCCAAAGAATAACAACATTTAAGGAATTTGTCACTGATCAAAGTTTTAATCTGAATGGATTAGATTTTTTCACTGATTTACATGGTAAAAAATATCAGGAACTTACACCTCGGTGGAAAAGAAGAATTAAAGAAACAAAACTAACAGTATATTTACTTTTAAGAGGAACATCACCCGAAATTACTTTTAATATATTTAAACGGATTAATCAAGGAGGAACTGCACTTTCTGCTCAGGAAATGCGTTATGCTAAAAACTCTTCAAATAAAATCACAAATTTATTAAAAGAACTTTCTGAATCTCCAGAATTTAAAAAAACAACAGATAAGGGAATTAAAGATAAAAGGATGATTGATCAAGAATGTATTTTAAAAGTTTTATCTTTAATGACAAGTAATATAGATAACCTGACTTTCAAAGATTATGATTATTTTTTAGATAAAAAAATGACCGAAATGAATCAAATGGATGATTCTGAAATAGAGAACATTAAACAAAGATTTTTGTTAATTATGAATCTTGCTTATGATTTATTTGAGGGACAAGCATTTAGGAAGCCAAGAGAGAAACCAAGATATCCTATCAATAAAGCACTACTGGAAGCATGGTCAATTAACCTGGCTAAATTAAATGATCAGGAAATCAATATTCTTAAACAAAGAAAAGAAGATTTACTTAAAGTTTTATTAAAAGAACAAGAAAATGGTAAGTTTGATAGTATCTTATATAAAAGTGCTGGAGACTTTAGCAGCAAATCATGGGATTCAGGTAATTATTGAAAGTCATAGTGATCATATTCTAAATGGTATAAGAATTGCTGTTCATGGTGGTAAAATTAAGCCAGAAGATGTACAATTACACTTTTTTGAAATACAAAGTCAAATGAATGAAATTAAAATTCTAACGGAGAAGCAAGATTATTTAGTTTGCATATTCGCATGACTCCGGGTGCATGGAGATTGTATTTTTATCCTTTAAAACCAACTGAAATTATGATTGGCTATATTGGTATTAAAATTCAATAAGAGACTTCCAAGAAATAAATTATCCCAAGAAACGAACCACAGAGGCACAGAGTACACAGAGAGAGAATTTTTGCATCAGTTTTGGGACATTTTTTTATTTGGAAGTCTCTAAATAGACTTATATCCATAATATCCAATGTTTTATTCCACTATTTACTGGAGTTACATGAGATTTATAGCCTAATTATTGAACTTCTGCTGTTTAAGAAATCACTAATTATCAATTACCTGTCCTAACCAATCAATAATTTCACTATTCACAATATCTGGAACTTCATCATGGGGACAATGTCCAGCGCCGGGAATAGGAACAACTTTAATATTTTGACCATTTTCTCGCGCTGCTTCATAGATATTCGCTCCCGTAATGGGTGTCCAAGGATCTTCTGCACCCCAAATTACTAATAACGGAAATTCCAACTTCGGTAATAATTCCTCTGGACTAGGACCGGGAGGTGCAGTGAGAATAGAAGCAAAAACTTCTTGCGCTCCTGGGTCACAAGATGGGTTATAAAGTAAATCTACAAGTTCATCTGTCACCGCAGTGCGATCGCTATATACTTGATATAAAGTCCGGCGAATTTGCGATTTTTGACGAATACGGTTAAAAACGAATTTACCTGTAACTGGGTTAGCCACTAATTTGTTAAAAGTTGCCATTACAACTCGCAAAACTGGATTTAATTCATGGGGACGGTGACTCAAACCACCAGCAGAGTTAATTAAGACCCCTCCAGCCGCAATTTCTGGATATTCTGTTAAAACAATTAAACTTAAAAGAGCGCCAATAGAATTACCAATAAATATTGCTGGTGTTTGAATATGTGCATTGCAAAAATCTTTTAATAATTCTGCCCACACATTCATGCTATAATCTATAACAGCTTTATCAGAACCACCAAATCCCAACAAATCTAAGGCAAACACCTGATAACCAGCATTAGCCAAAACCGGGATATTTTTGCGCCAATGACCAATGGACGCACCAAAACCGTGAATTAGTACCAAAGGCCGTCCTGTACCCATCACAGTATATTGAATTTGGTAATCTCTCCAAATCCAAACCCGTTTTTCTAAAATTTGTAAATGCTCAGTTGTAGTTGTCATTTTTCTATCAAATTTCAATTAATAAAAATATACAGCATATTGCCAGAGTTTATCTAGGGCTTCCTGAAAAAACGTAAAACGTAGATGAGTTTCTCGACTAGTCCAACCTGCTAAAGTTTTGGCTTCTTCGTATTTATAAAATGAAGACTCTAAGCCTGTAATAAATAATATATTGATATTGTTTTTGTTAGGTAATTTATCAATTACTTCATATAAATTAGTCACATCTTTATCTAATTTGATCACTTCTATATTTTGATTATGAATATCTGCTTTTACTTGACTAATTAATTGTTCACCTCCGGCCGGAGAACAACGCACAAATAATATACCAAAGCCTTCTGTAAACTGAAGTGTACGAATAAAGGCTTGATATTCTTCATCTTGTTCTATTGGTAAATCTTGATCCCAATCAGTGAGTTTAAGAGGCATAATTTTAGAAAATGTTTAAAAAACATCCGGCGATTAGCTTACGTGATATAACCATACAAATTCCGTAGACAAAAAACCTTTAACCCGCCTGGGAATGAATTCCCAGTCTCATAGCAAAAGTTGTCTTTTGATGACTAAATAACCCGAAAATTTTTTAGTAAATTTTAGTTTACAGCGATTTCCCAATTACTTACATCATAGCCCCCTCCTCGCTTGCGGGGAGGGGGATGGGGGTGGGGTTCTTATAACCCTACTCTACCTCCACCACACTAATAATCCTCTCATCCCTGTTAAGTTGACAAATACTTTCACCCCTACTATCTTTGTTGAGATTAGGAACTGCATCTACCGATACGCGAATTACTCGCTCCTTATTTGTTAATAATGCGACCTCTGAACCTGGTTTTGCGGGAACCATAGCCGCTAAATTGTCCGTTTTATTATTAAATTTCAAAAGTTGTATTCCTAAATCCCCCCGATTCGCCGCCCTCAACTGATTTGCAGCCATAATTTTGCCATATCCTTCCTCAGTCACCAACAATAATTGATGATGTTTACTGACATTGACACAACCAACCATTTGCTGATTTTTCAAAAGGCGGAAAGCTTGTAACCCCATTGCAGCCCGACCCATAATCGGTAGTTGTTCATCATTAACGGGAAACCTGAGTAGACGACCGCTAGAACTCGCTAAAGTTAGATGTTCTCCGCTGCTGAGGAATTGGGTAAACGCTAATTCATCATTATCTTTAAGCTTCAAAATTGTAATTCCGCGCCGTGAGAGATTCACAAATTCTGATAAAGATAGGCGTTTAATCCGTCCTTCCTTAGTTAACAAAACCATTTCCAAGGTTTCGGGTTTTTCTGGCAGCAAGAACCGGGTAATGATAGCTTCCGTGTTACCTTGGGCGGTACTGGTAAGCATCGTAATCAATGGCGTTCCTCGCGCTGAACTTGTAGTGAGCGAAGTCGAACTACGTCCAGTAGTTAGGGGAATATCTCCCACCGTAATCGGGTAAACTTTACCACCGCTGGTGAGGATTAACAGGTCTTTGTGAGTATTAGTTAATTCAGTTTGGATCAGGAAATCATGATCTAGCAAGCCATTTTCCCCTTTTGTTTTTTTACTGTTGGGGGAAATTCGCCGGACATAACCTCGTTGGGTAACTTCTAAAATGGTTTCTTCTGGGGGTTGTTCCGGTTTAGGAGTGGGGATTTTTGCTGGAGAATTTTCTGCTGCGGCTACTGCTGCTGGTTTAGCTTTACCTTTCTCTTCGGAAACTGGTTTTTCTGTAGTGTGAACTATTTTCGTCCGTCGAGGATCATTATATTTCCGTTTGAGAGTTCGCAAATCTTTTTTCAGGGCTTTGAGTAATTCCCGTCTGTCTGCCAGTAATGTTCGCAATACGCTAATTTCCTGGTTAAGTTGGTCAAATTCCTGTTGTAAGTTTTGCTGTTCTAAACCAGTGAGACGACGTAATGGCATAGACAAAATAGCATCTGCTTGTACCTCCGTTAAATCTAGCTGGCTACAAAGTGTCATCTTGGCTGTACTGCCATCGGGGGCTTGTCGTAATATAGCGATAACATCATCTAGATTTGCTAAAGCTTTTAACAATCCTGCCAGGATATTTACCCGATTTTCCGCTTTTTCTAATTCGTAACTGTAGCGACGGTTGAGGGTATGTTCTCGAAACTTGAGAAATTCCTGTAATAGTTGCCGTAATGTTAGTTGGCGGGGTTGTCCGTCAACTATAGCTAAGAGAATCGCGCCAAAGGTGGTTTGTAAAGCTGTTTGGTGATACAAGTGCTGGAGCAATTCTTGGGGGTTGGTATCGCGTTTGAGTTCAATAACTACGCGCATTCCCTCCCTGTCACTCTCATCTCGAATGTCAGAAATTCCGTGTAACCGACCTTGATTGACTAAATCGGCGATTTTTTCAATCCAACCAGCCTTATTAACTTGAAAGGGCAGTTCAGTGACTATTAATGCTGTCCGGCGTTTAGTTCCCCTGGTGGCGGGAATTTCTTCCATTGTGACGATACCGCGCATGACAATACCACCTTTACCGGTGGTATAGGCTTCTTTAATGCCACCATGATCAACAATTTCCCCACCAGTAGGAAAGTCTGGACCGGGAATTAATTGAAATAATTTTTCATCTGTTAAATCTGGGTTGTCAATTAAGGCGATTAAGCCATCAACGATTTCTCCCAAGTTGTGGGGGGGAATATTTGTAGCCATACCGACAGCAATTCCCGCACAACCATTCAGTAACAAAAATGGTAATTGAGCGGGGAGTACGGTTGGTTCTTGTTGAGAATTGTCGAAATTGCCAGTAAACTCCACTGTCTCTTCGGCAATTTCCGCCAGCATTCCTTCATGTCCCACAGGTGCAAGACGGGTTTCTGTGTAACGCATGGCTGCTGGTGGATCATTATCCACGCTACCAAAGTTACCATGTCCACCGAGTAGGGGATAACGGCTGGAAAAGTTTTGGACTAACCGAACTAATGCATCATAAACTGATTGATCGCCGTGAGGATGATATTTACCGAGAACATCTCCCACCACACGGGCGCATTTTCGATAAGGTCGATCTGGTGTTAAACCCAATTCGTGCATGGCATATAAGATGCGCCTATGTACTGGTTTTAATCCATCTCGAACATCTGGTAAGGCTCGCCCCACAATCACACTCATGGCATATTCTAGGTATGACCGTTGCATTTCGGTGTGCAGGGCGGTGGTGATGACCTGTCCCTTGGAGAGAAGGTTTAACTGTTTTGCCATGAGGTTTTTCCCTGAATTTTCACTACACAACAGCCGCTAGAAGATAACACGCTCTAAAATTACAGCATAACGGATGATCAAATAGAAATACTCACATAATCTTGATACTCATGATGAGAAAAAGCAGTAGTATTATTTTTGATGTGATCTATGCTTATGGATTATTAAAAATACAATAGATTTTGATCAGATGTTAGCCCTATTTAGTATGAAATCTTATGAAAACTGTTCTAATTGTTGAAGATGATTTAATTAATGCTCGTGTTTTTTCTAAAATACTGAGTAAACGTGGGGGGGTGGAGGTAAAACATACAGAAGATGTAGATGAGGTGATGAAAATAGCTCAATCCCATGAAATTGACCTGATTTTGATGGATGTGTCCCTATCACATAGTGTATACCAAGGTAAGTCTGTTGATGGCATCAAAATTACACAAATGTTAAAGTCTAACCCACTAACAGCTAACTTACCAGTGATTTTAGTAACAGCACACGCGATGGAAGGCGATCGGGAGAATTTTTTGAACCAAAGTGGTGCTGATGGTTATATTTCTAAGCCTGTAGTCGATCACCAACTGTTTATTGACCAAATTATGGCTCTTTTACCACAAGGATAGTTGTTCGTTGTCAGTTGTCAGTTGTCAGTTGTCATCAGTAAAACTCCTCCCCTACTCCCCCCACTCCCCCACTCCCCCCACTCCCCCCACTCCCCCACTCCCCCACTCCC